>JBOHQZ010000054.1:0-15148 GCA_050732275.1 bacterium | reverse complement strand
ATTGTAGTCATCTAAGATCCCGATAATGAAACGGTCTTTGCCCCGAAAATTGACCAGTTGGCCAATAGCCTCATGCGGATTGGCATAGCCCAGCAGCCGAGTAGCCGCCTGATTTAAGAGCAAAGCATCTTGGTCCAAGCGGAAGGCTTCCGAAAAATTACGACCGGCCAGCAGCTTAATGCTGTAAGAAGGCACATAATCAGGATCGATGCCAACAATAAAAATGGCTTTGTTGCTCGGCACATTTTCCGTCACTGATGGGTTCGTCGATATGGGCGCAATCGTGTTCATCCAGCCGATCTCTTGACCGGGGACGCTGCTGGAAACGGTGATTTGACGAACAGCACTCAGCTTAAGCAGTTCAGTTTTGAACGCGTGCAGCGTATGCGCGTACACGGAATCAAGCCCTGAAATACCGGGACTGCTTACGATGAGCGTCTGTTCCAGCTTTACACCTAAATCTTTGGCACGAAGGTGAGTCAATTGCCGGTAGACGATCAAGGTACCAACCGTCAACACCATCGAGATCACAAACTGAAACACCACCAGATTTTGCCGGAGACGGATGCCACCAGTCATGGATCGAGCATAGCCCTTCAAAACGGCAACCGGCTTGAGCCGGGATAGAACCAAAGCCGGATAGAATCCAGATAGAAGCGAACCGACGATGATTGTTCCAAACCATACTCCGCCAGAAAAGGGTTGTAAAGTGCGCAAAGGATGTTCGGTTAGTTTTTCCAACCAGGGAGCGGCTTCAAAAATCAATACGACAGCAATTACAGCAGCAGTTATATTGAGCAGGATAGACTCCATTAAAAACTGCTTTTGGAGTTGGGCCCCATAGGCACCTATCACTTTCCGCACGCCAATCTCTTTGGCACGCTTAACCGAGTGGGCGGTGGTCAGGTTGATGTAGTTGGCCCACGCAATCATCAGGATAAATGCCCCAATGATGAGAAGAAAGTGAACTGCCCGGCCATCGCCCTGTTCTTTAGGTTCCAACTCCTGCATTCGGTGCGAGTACAGATGCAGATCGGTAATCGGTTGCAGCGTGAATTCTTGCCGAAGCTCTTCTCGCTTCCACTCTTCGCTCCTTACGCGGGAGACCCATTGATTGAATTCAATCTGGAAAGCAGATTGGTCGATCCCAGCACTTAGCTGCACATAAGTGTAAAAGTCATACCAGTACCAGTCTGCCTTTTCTTGCTTTTCACCAAAGAATTGTTGTAAGGAAATTAGGAAGTCAAACTTGATATGCGAATGAACCGGCACCTCCCGGCAAACGCCGCGAATCTCAACTTTGAGCTTGCCATCGACCGTGATGACTTTACCAATCGGATCGTCATTCCCAAAATACTTGCGCGCCGTCGTTTCCGTAATGACGGCTGTATGAGGGGCTGTCAGCGCGGTAGCCAAGTCCCCTTTTGACAAGGGAAATGTAAACAACTTGAGAAACGAGGGATCGACCACCCGAATTTTTTCTTCACGGTAACGCCGGTTCTGATAGGCAACGATAGTAGGATTGAGAGTTACCAGGCGCGCATAATCAACGACCTGGGGAAAGTTGTCTTTCATCGCAGGACCGACCGCTGGCACCGCCGCCGCGTTATCCACTTCCAGGGTGCCTGCTTTGTATTGTTGGTAGTGGACCCGGTAGAGAGAAGCTTTATTGAGATGAAACTCATCATAGCTCAACTCATCGGCTACATAATGCAAAATGAGCCAGTAAGCGGCCATGCCCAACGCCAGCCCGAAGACGTTGATGAAGGTGACGCTCTTGTTCTGCTGGATGTTGCGCCAGGCAATGGTCAGGTAGTTTTTAAGCATGATTTCTCCTTGCTTAGAGCGGAGGGCAGAGGGTTTAGAGCAGAAGTTTTTTTACTCTACGCTCTAAGTCCTCTGCTCATTCATACCGCAGCGCCTCCACCGGATTCGCCAGTGCGGCTCTAATGGCCTGCATACTCACTGTCAACAACGCGATGAGCAATGCGGCGGCGCCGGCGAGCGCGAACACCCACCAGCCGATGTTGACACGATAGGCGAAATCTTGCAGCCAGCGATTCATCGCAAAATAGGCAATCGGCCAGGCGACGAGATTTGCCGCCAGCACTAATTTGACAAAATCTTTTGAGAGCAAGCCGGCAATGCTGACCACCGAAGCGCCGAGCACTTTGCGCACGCCGATTTCTTTGGTGCGCTGCACGACGTTGTAGGCCGATAATCCCAACAAGCCGAAGCACGCAATGAGGACAGCGAGAAAAGCAAACGCGCCGAAAACTTTGCCGAAGACCATGTCGGCTCTGTACTGTTGGTCAAAAAGTTCGTCGAGAAAAAAGAAACTGAATGGATCCGCCGGAAAATGTTTCTCCCAAACTTTTTGCAGCGCGGCAAGGGTTCCCTGCACGTCGGCGGTCTGAATCTTTGCCGAATAATAGCCGCGTATATCCGGTCGCAGCAGCATAATGATCGGGTCGATCGCCTTTTGCAAGCCTTGTTGATGAAAGTTCGCTGCTACGCCGATGACCGTGAGCGTATCGCGGCCGCGGCGGATTTTTTGATTAACGGCACTTTCGATATTTTCAAAACCAAGCTGCTTCACCGCCAGCTCGTTGAGCAGCGCCGCTTTATTGTCCGTCGCAAATTCATCGGAAAAATTTCTTCCTGCTTTCAATTCAAGATTGTACGCCGGAACAAAATCATAGTCCACGCCGAGATGATACAACGTAATCGTTCCGGCGCCCTCGACGAGACGGCGTCCGCCGGTGGTCCAGTAAATTTCTTTGCCCATGACGCTCGACGAAGCGCTAAGATTTTTGATGCCGTTTATGCTCAACGCCTCGTTCTTGAACGGCTGAAACGCATTCTGATATAAGGAATCACTGAACGACGCGGCGGCGTTCAGCACCAAAGTCTGATTGATGTTCGCGCCCAAGCTTTGCCGGCGCATGAACTCGACCTGCCGATAGACGATCATCGTTCCCGCAATCAAAGCGACGGAGGCCGCAAATTGCACGACGATGAGTCCTTTGCGCAGCGTTTGCGAGTTGCGCCGGTTTTTGAAAACGCCTTTCAACACCAGCACCGGCTGATAGCCGGACAACACGAGCGCCGGATACAATCCGGCGAGCAGCGCACCGGCAGCGAAGATGGTGAGCGTGCCAAGCCAGTAATTTGTGGTAAGGCTGAAGCCCGAGACTTCCGTTCTGCCGATGAATTGGTGAAATACTGGCGCCAGCTCGGAGACGGCCAGCAGCGCGACTCCCAACGCGATGACATTCAACAAAACACTTTCGATGAGAAATTGGCGAATGAGATCGAGGCGGAGCGCGCCCAGAACTTTGCGCACGCCGATTTCCCGCACTCTTTCCATCGAGCGGGCGGTGGCGAGATTGATGTAATTGATCCAGGCAATGCCGATGATGAAAAACGCAATCAGGAAGAGAAATGAAACGGCGCGCCCGTTGCCATTGACTTCGGCTTCCTGGTTGTAGTTGGAATACAGATGAATGTCGGGCATCGGCAGGAGCGAAAGCTCGCAACGGATGTTGTTGTTGCGAGACCACTCCCGGCTGTTAATGTAACGATCGCAAAATGCCGGCAACTTCGCTTCGAGCACTTTCAAATCAGCGCCGGGCTTTAACAGTACATAGCTGTAGAAATCATACCACCCCCAACTGGTTTCCGTCGCATTCGTGGTGTCGCCCCACACCATGCGAGCGAGTTTTCCGAGCGTGACATAAGAGACCAAATACTCGATGGTGAGATGCGAATTGCGCGGATAATCGTGGAAGACGCCGGTCACTTCATAAGCCCATGTGCCTTGCGGATCCCGCACGGTCAAGCGTTTGCCCATCGGCTCTTCATCACCGAAGTATTTCTTCGCCATAGATTCGGAAAGCACGATCTGATCAGTACCGCTCAACGCCGTGGCCGGATTTCCTTTTTGCATATTGACGGCGAGCATGCGGAGAGAAACGGGATCGGCATAGTAGCCTTTGGTCTCGGAAAATTTCACATTCCTTTCATCATTCGCCAGCAACAGCTCGGCATCCATGAGGCGAAAAAAATCTTCCACTTCGGGAAAATCTTTTTTCATGGTGGGCGCAATTGCCGGATAAACCGTCGCGGATTTCCACAATAACTCGCCGGAACGATACGAATCCAGCCGCACGCGCGCGATGCGATCGGCAAGGTCTTGAAATCGATCATAGCTTCTTTCATGCGCGACGTACTCAAAGATCAGCAGAAAGCAGCTCAGGCCGATTGCCAATCCGAGAATGTTGAGAGCGGCATACGCCTTCCGTTTTTTGAGATCGCGCAGCGCGATTTTGAGGTGGTTTTTAAACATAGTAGAGTCCGAAGTCGTTTATCCGATGTCAATTCACAACAAAAACTTTGTCCCGAAAGCGACATGCGAAAATAGCCCACCAATTTATTGGTGGGAGGAATAAAATCATAAATTCCTCAGAAGCCCCGAAGGGACGATTGAGAAACAACTTCTGTAATATCACAAAATATGCCTTCATTCGTTCCTTGCGGGACTTGAAAACTTCTCTGCTCATCGAACCCAGAAATAAATTTCTGGGCTATTTTCACGTGTCCCTTCGGGACAGGAGTCTGAAGTTGTTTGCCCGAGGTCAATTAGCCTTTTATCTCTTTATCTTTTTTACTTCACTCGTATCTCAGCGCCTCGACCGGATTTGCCAGCGCCGCTTTGAGGGCTTGCATGCTCACCGTCAGCAGCGCGATGAGCAAGGCCAATCCGCCGGCGAGCCCGAAAATCCACCAGCCGATCTCTATGCGATAGGCGAAATTTTGCAGCCATTTTTGCATGGCGAAATAACCCAATGGCGTGGCGATGACGAAAGCAATAGCCACGAGCTTGACAAAATCTTGCGAGAGCAAACCAATGATGCTGGTAACGGTCGCACCCAACACTTTGCGAACCCCAATTTCCTTGGTGCGTTGCTCGGCCGTGAAGGAAGCGAGTCCGAAAAGGCCAAGGCAGGCAATAAGGATCGCAAGCGCCGCAAACACGCCCAATAGCCGGCCGGCATTCTGTTCGGCGCGATACAGCGACTCAAAGGCACGATCGAGAAAAGAAAAATCGAACGGACTGTTCGGCGCCAGCTCATGCCATTGCTTGCGCATGAACGCGAGGGTATTCGGCAAATCTTGCGGGCGCAGCTTGACCAGCAGGTATTGAAATTCGGGCGGCTCAATGAACATGGCCAACGGCTTGATCTCAGCGTGCAGCGAGGCAAAATGAAAATCCTTCACCACGCCGACAACGCGACCCATGCGATTAGAGGGCAGATTCATCCATCTCCCGATGGCCTCTTCTTTCTGCCAACCTAAAATCTGCAGCGCGCGCTCATTGATCACGTAAACATAGCCCTGCGCTTCCGTCCAGGTTTCGGGAAAGCCGCGACCGGCAAGCAGCTCGAGGCCGAGCGTCTTGATGATGTCGTTATCGACGGGATAACCGACCACCTCGGGTTGCTGATTTTCGGGAAGGCCTTCCGCCTGCATGACGTAACCGCCAAACACGCGTCCGGGAAATCCGGCCGCGGCGGAAACGCTGACGATGTTGGAATGCTGTGCGAGCGCGGCTTTCAAAGCCGCGTAATTGCTGCGCAGTGTGCGTTCGCGCATCGGCAAAATGAGCACTTGCTCCTTCTCGAAACCCAGCTTCTTGTTGTTGATATAAGCCAGTTGATTATACACCACCGTAGTACCGCTGATGAGCGCAATCGAAATCACAAACTGCGCGACGACGAGGCCCTTGCGAAAGCCGGCGCCGTGCCCGCTCAATTTCAGCGCGGATTTGAGCACCTGGCCGGGTTGAAACGTGGAAAGAAAAAGGGCGGGATAACTGCCGGCAATGAGCGTCACCATCGCGCCGCCGGCGGCGAGCATCATGATGAAAGATGGCTGCAGCATCGCGCCGGCTGCCAACTGTTTGCCGCTGACGGCATTGAACGCGGGCCGCGCGACTTCCACGAAAAGCACGGCGAGCGCCAACGCCAGCAGCGTGATCACGCCGATCTCTCCGTAAAACTGCGCCGCTAATTGCCCCCGCACGGCGCCGAGCACTTTGCGCACGCCGACTTCGCGGGCGCGACGGATGGAGCGCGCGGTGGCGAGATTCATATAGTTGATACACGCGATCAGGAGCACGAGAAAGGCGATGCTCGAAAAAATATAGACGCGGACAATATCGTTGTTCCAATAGAGATGAATGCGCGTGAGCTTTTGCAAAGCGATTTTTTCCCAATATTCATCCTTCTCGCGCTGCAGCAGGCCCGGGATGCGCTGCTCCAGCGCCGGCAGCGAGGCGTTCGCGTGCAGCAAAAGATAAGTATATAAATTCGCCGAATACCACGTTTCGTTTTTCGCCCAATCGTTGGTCAGGCTGACGTACGAAGCGAGAAAGTCAAATTGCAGGTGCGAATGACGGGGCACGTCTTGGATGACGCCGGTGATCTCGTAATCGCGGGCATTGTTCACGCGCAAGGTTTGGCCGAGGGGATTGGCCGCGCCAAAATATTTTCGCGCCGCTGCCTCCGTGAGAACGATCGTGTTCGGCCGCGCCAACGCCGTTGCCGGATTGCCGGTTATAAATGGAAAAGTAAAAACTTCGAAGACCGTCGAATCCGCAAACATGAATCTTTCTTCCTGAAAAATGCGCTCGCCGCGCTGCACCACCACGGCGCCGAAGCGCGTGGTTTCGTAGAGCCGAACGGTTTGCGCCACTTCAGGAAATTCCCGCTGAAAGATCGGGCCGAGAATCGAAGGCGTCACCTCGACGCGCTGCTGATTCGACGCCAGCGTGGCGCGATAAATCTGCGCCGCGTTTTGATGAAAGCGATCGTAGTTTAGCTCGTCCTGCACGTACAGCAGAATAAGCAAGCAGCAGGCGATGCCCACCGCCAGGCCCGCAATATTAACGAACGCATAACTCTTGTGCTTCAGAATATTGCGCAGCGCGATTTTGAGGTAGTTTTTGAACATGATTGACTCCGGTTATCAAGTAATCAGTGTTCAGTTATCAGTCTTTTACTGAATACTGAATACTGATCACTGGTTACTTGACTGCTTCTTTATTCATAACGCAGCGCCTCCACCGGATTCGCCAGCGCCGCTTTGATCGCTTGCGCGCTTACCGTCAGCAGCGCGATCAGCAAGGCCAACCCGCCGGCGAGCGCGAAAATCCACCAGCCGATCTCGATACGATAGGCGAAGTTTTGCAGCCATTTGCTCATGGCGTACCACGCCGCCGGCCAGGCGACCAAGTTGGCAATGGCCGCGAGCTTCATGAAATCTTTTGAAAGCAATGCGATGACGCTCGGCACAGTGGCGCCCAAAACCTTGCGAATGCCGATTTCTTTGCGGCGCGTTTCCGCGGCAAATTGGATGAGGCCAAACAGGCCCAGGCATACGATGAAAACGGCCAGCCCCGTCGCCGCGAAAATGATCTGCCCCATTTTTTGTTCTGACCGGTATTGGCGGCCGAAGTATTCGTCGAGAAAAAAGAATTCGAAGGGATAGCCCGGATTGAAAGCTTCCCACGTTTTCTTGATATGGTCGAGTGTTTCCGGAAGGTTTGCAGTATGGAATCTCGTGGCGAGCATCACCCCGCTATTTTTTGTCAAAGAAATCAGCGCCGGTTCGATGGCGCTGTGCAGGGAAACAAAATGAAAATCTTTGGCAACGCCGATCACATGGGCGGATTGATTGGTTACGGGAATCACGAGGCGTTTTCCGAGAGGATTCTCCCAGCCCAGGCGCTTTGCCAGAGCCTCATTGATGATCACCGCCTCTGCGGAATCCGTGCCGAATGCCCGTGAAAAATTCCGGCCTGCAATCAGCTCGATTCCCAGCGTCTCCACAAAATCATAATCCGCATCAAATATGTAAGACCGGAAGGCTTCATCGCGAGCCAGTCCTTCAGGTTGTATAGCGCTCACATACATTTGAATGAGCTGCGCTGGCACGCTTTGCATTTTCGAGACGGATTGAATGTTGGGATGGCGCAGAAGCTCGGATTTCAAGCTGTTGATTTTGGCGACCGCGGTCAAATCCCGCAGCTCCGTAACCAACACCTGTTCCTTATTAAACCCCAGGTCTTTGTTCTGAAAGTAGTGCAATTGCCGGTTGATCACCAGCGTGCAACTGATGAGCATAACGGAAACGGCAATTTGCAAAAACACCAATCCTTCCCGCAATGCCAGCCCTTTGTGGCCCGGATTAAATGTGCCTTTCAGAGTATCGATGGGACGAAAAGAAGAGAGCACGATCGCAGGATAAATTCCCGCCAAAAGGCCGACAGCGAAAATGAGGACGACGGGCAGCAGCAAGGCAAAGGGTGTCCCCAATCCGGCGAGAGAGAGTGTCTTGCCGGTAATCACATTGATATAAGGCAACGAGATTTCCATGATGACCAACGCGAAAAGCACGGCAAAAAAACAGTACAGCAGCGATTCGGTGAAAAACTGCTTGATCAACTGAAAGCGAAAGCCGCCGATGACTTTTCGCAAGCCGACTTCTTTGGCGCGTTGCGTTGATCTCGCGGTGGCGAGATTGACGTAGTTGATGCTCGCAATCAGCAAAATGAGCAGGCCAACGACCGAAATCGCATAAGGATAAATTCGCGCGCTCGCCGGCTCGAGATCATAGTGCATTGCCGTTTCAAAGTGGATATGCGAGAGCGGCTGAAGATTCAATGAATAGGAGCTGGCCGCATTTTCATCAAAACGGGCTTGGATAAAATCCGGCAGCCTCGTCTGCACGCCGGCTGCGGAATTCGCCTCGTCAAGCAGCAAATAGGTATACACCCACATCGTGGACGCTTCCCAATCAACATTTATCTTCGTGGTCGCCAGAAAATCAAATTTGAGGTGGGAATTGGCAGGCGCGGGCGCTACGATGCCGGTGACAACATATTTGAGACTCGTATCTTTCGTGAAAGCTTTGCCAATGGGATTTTCGTCGCCAAAATATTTTTTGGCAATGGCGGGTGTGATCACGACGGAATATGGTTGCGACAACGCCGTGCGGGGGTCGCCCTGGAGCAGCTTGAAATCGAAAACTTCAAAAACGTTGGGATCGGTCCAGTAGAAATTATCTTCGTAAAACACTTTTTCCCGGTAGCGCAAAAGCTGCTTGCTCCCCCACGAAGGGCAAATGCGCACCGCCGTCTTGACTTCAGGGAAATATTCCGCAATAAACTTGCTGTGAATGCCTTGGGTGATGGCCCAATTCGACGCCTCCTGCGACTTTTTTGATTTGTAAGTTAGCCGGTAGATACGGTTATGCTTTTGGTGAAATTGATCATAGCTCAGCTCGTCGATCACGTACAATGCGATGATGCTGCTGCACGCAATTCCCAAAGCCAATCCTCCAATATTGATCAGCGCGGCAGTTTTGTTTTTGAAAAAATTTCTAATGGAAATGATCAGATAGTTTTTGAGCATGGCATTGTTCCAGTGTTCGGTGTTCAGTGATCAGTGTTCAGTAAACAGTTTCACTGAATACTGGTTACTGAACACTGGCTTCTCTACTCATATCGCAAGGAATCAACCGGATTCGCCAGCGCAGCTTTGAGTGCCTGCATGCTCACCGTCAGCAGCGCGATGAGCAAGGCCAATCCGCCCGCCAGCGCAAAAATCCACCAGCCGAGACTGATACGATACGCGAAACTCTGTAACCATTTGTTCATCGCAAAATAAGCCAACGGCCAGGCGATCACGTTGGCAACGAGCACCAATTTGAGAAATTCTCGAGAGAGCAAATGTACGATGCCGGATGCTGTTGCTCCCAACACTTTGCGAATGCCGATCTCCCGCGTTCGCCGGCCGGCGGTGAAAGAAGCAAGGCCGAATAACCCGAGACATGCGATAAAGATGGCAATTCCTCCAAATGCGCCAAAAATTTTGCCGAGACGTTGCTCCACCTGATACTGCTTGCCGAAATTATCATCCAAAAACAAATACTCAAAAGGCCACTGCGGCGCAAATGCGGTCCACGCGCTCTTGACGTGTTCGAGCGTGCCGCCAATCTCGCGCGCGGCGAGCCGCAGCATCGCGTAGGCATAGCGATCCGGCGCGGGCGTCAACAGCAGCGGCTGCATGCCCATGTGCAGCGTTTGGAAATGAAAATCTTTCACCACGCCGATGATCGTTCCGCTGCGATTGCCCAAAGCGCTAATGGTTTGTCCCACCGCTTCTGCCGGTGTGCTCCATCCCAAAGCGTGCGCTGCAGTTTCATTGAGGATCACGGCACGCGTTGCGCCGGCATCGGCATCCATTTTTGCGGAGAAGCTGCGGCCTGCAAGCAATGTGATATTCAGCGTCTCGATATAATCAAAATCGGTCAGCAACACTTTCATGTCCGTGACCTGCACCTCGGGCCGATCCGGCCGCCGCGCTACCGTGCCCCACGTGCCGATTCCCGGATAACGCGAAGTAAAAGTCACGCGCGAAACAGATGGGTTTTGCAAAAGCGCGTGCTTGAACGTTTGGCGTTGCTCGAGCAAACCGGCGCCTTTGATCGGCACCACGACCACCTGCTCTTGATCATACCCCAGCTTCTTGTTCCGCAAGTAATCAAGCTGGTTGTAAACGACGACCGTGCCAATTATCAAAATGATCGAAATGCCGAATTGAAACACGACCAGCACTTGGCGCGAAAGAAAGCCGCGCCAGCCGGTTGCCGTCCGGCTTTTGAAAACTTCCAACGGTTTGATGGCAGAAAGAAAGAACGCGGGGTAACTGCCGCCCAACACGCCGACCAACAACGTCAGCGCGAGCAGGCCTGCCACGAACAGCGGGTTGTTGCGATAGTCAACAGCCAATTCGCGATTCGCCACGGCATTGAAATAAGGCAACAGCAGTTCGATGAGAACGACGGCCATCAGCGTCGCGATAAGCGCCATCAAAACGGATTCGCCGATGAACTGCGCCACAAGCTGGCGTTGCTGCGAACCCAATACTTTTCGCATGCCCACTTCACGCGCGCGCATTTCGGAGCGCGCGGTGGCCAGGTTCATAAAGTTGATACAGGCGATCATGAGAATGAACAGCGCGATGGCGGAGAAAATATAGACGTAGCGAATATCGCCCTGGGCATTAAGCTCGTTGCCGAGCGGATGAAGATGGATATCGGTCAACGGCTGCAAGAATGGCTGCAAACGCCATCCCAGTGATTGCAATTGCTCTGCAATGTTCTTCTCGAAGAGAGAGGCGATTTTTTGGTCCAATTCGCGATGAGGATAATCACGCGGCAGCACCAGGTAGCTAAAAAACGGATTGTAAGTCCAGCTTTGCAAAGCTTCTCCCAATAAGCTTTCAAGGCTTTGGAAGGAAGCTAAAAAATCAAAGCGCAGATGCGAGTTGTTGGGAATGTTTTTAATGACGCCGGTGACGAGATAATCGCGCTGCAGATCGACCTTGATAATTTTTCCGAGCGGATCCTCCTCGCCAAAAAATTTGTGTGCCATTTCTTCGGTGAGTACGACCGTGTTCGGCTCTTTGAGCGCAGTTTTGGGATCGCCTTTGATGAACGGAAACGTAAAAATTTCAAACGCGGCGGCATCGGCATAAAAGAAACGCTCTTCATAAAAACGCTTCTCGCCGTGACTCACCAGCACGCTCGCATCGACGGGATAAAATCTGGCCGCGCTTTCGATTTCCGGATAATCGCGGCGCAGCGCCGGAACCATCGGCGCCGAACTGAGCGCATTCTGAAAAACTCGGCCCTCCGCTTCGTTTTCCACAACTAAACGATAAATACGATCCGCCTTTTCGTGATAGCGATCGTAACTCAGCTCATCCTGCACGAAAAGCAAAATAAGCAGGCAACAGGTTATCCCGACCGCCAAGCCGGCAATGTTGATGAGAGAATAACCCTTGTGCCGCAGCAAATTTCGCAGGGCGATTTTGAGGTAATTTTTGAGCATAGCATCTCCATTTCGGATTTGGGATTGCGGATTTCGGATACTTGAAAGACTCTCTGTGCCGCAATCCGATATCCCCAATCCGCAATCGATTCACTCGTACCGCAGCGTCTCCATGCCGAAATTCGGGATTTCATCTTTTTCGCAAATCAAGCATACCCGAAACAAAAAGTCCACAAAACCGGCATAGTTTCACATTATTCGTTGATTTAATGTGATTTTATCCACATTTTTTGAATATGGCTTGACAAACTCATCACAAATCACTAAGTTATAAATATGCACAGGGACATCTATCAAAATTTACTAGCCTGGAAATCTTCCCGGCGAAGGAAGCCTCTGTTACTCAAAGGCGCGCGTCAAGTCGGCAAAACCTACCTTTTAAAAAAATTTGGCGCCCAAGAGTATTCACACGTTGCCTACCTGAATTTTGAGGAAGAACCTTTGATTGATGATTTCTTCAAATCCAATCTGACTCCCGAGAAAATTATTCGAAACCTGTCTTTATATGTCAAGCATGACATCAAGCCGGAAGAAGACTTGATTATTTTTGACGAAATTCAAGCCTCTAACAATGCGCTGAACTCTTTAAAATATTTCAATGAAAAAGCGAATGAGTACCATATTGCCGCCGCCGGATCTTTATTGGGCATCAAATTGACCAAACCCAAATCTTTTCCAGTTGGCAAAGTCAATTTTCTGAGCATGTATCCTCTAACCTTTCTCGAATTTCTGGATGCCGTCAATCGAGGCGAGCTGCGGAAATTGATTGAAAGCACCTCTGATTTTACACCCTATCCGGAGCCATTTCATCGCGAGCTGACGGATTTGCTGCGCGCCTATTATTATGTTGGCGGTATGCCGGAAGCCGTTCATTTTTTTGCGGAGACGAACGATTTTTCGGGAGTTCGAGAAATTCAAAAAGAGATTCTGAACTCCTACATTCTTGATTTCGCCAAACACGCGCCGCCTCAAGACATACCGAAACTCAGCCTGATCTGGGATTCAATCCCGGTCCAACTGGGAAAAGAAAACAAAAAATTCATTTTTTCGGCGCTCAAAAAATCGGCGCGGGCGCGTGAATATGAAAATGCTCTGCAATGGCTGCAAGATGCCGGACTCATTCTCCGCGTTAATCTCGTGAAAGCAGGAAAGATGCCGCTCAGCGCTTATGCAGAAAAGAGCATTTTCAAAATCTATGTCCTGGATGTCGGATTACTGGGAGCGCTTGCAAAGACACCTCCGGATATTCTCGCCCGTGACGATGAATTTTTTACCGAATACAAGGGCGCATTTGTCGAAAACTACGTTGCGCAACAACTCACGTCGCATAAAGAAGCAGAGCTGTATTATTGGAAAAGCGACGGCCTGGCGGAAATCGATTTTATTTGCGAAGAGGGCCATCACGTATTTCCACTCGAAGCAAAAGCCGGCATCAATCCTCGCAGCAAAAGCCTGGGGTTCTATGCCGAGAAATATGATCCGCCAATTTTATCCCGGACAACTTTGTTGAACCTAAAACATGATGGAAATATCATAAATTACCCGCTATATGCCATTTCATTATTTCCCAGGCTATTTCTTTCCTCTATCAACCAGCATTGACCTTCTGAATTTGCAAGACGCAACTTCTCTTACGCCTCACGTTTTATCACTCATAGCGAAGAGATTCAACCGGATTCGCCAGCGCGGTTTTGATCGCCTGCGTGCTCACCGTCAACAGCGCGATGAGCAAGGCCAATCCGCCGGCGAGCGCGAACACCCACCAGTTGATTTCAGTGCGATAGGCGAAATTTTGCAGCCACTTGTTCATGGCGTACCAAGCAATCGGCCAGGCGACGAGATTTGCCGCTAGCACTAATTTGACAAAATCTTTCGAGAGCAAACCGGCGAGGCCGGCAACGGAGGCGCCCAGCACTTTGCGAATGCCGATCTCTTTGATGCGTTTGGCGGCGGTGAGCGTGGCCAAACCGAACAAGCCGAGACAGGCGATGAAAATGGCCAAGGCTGAAGCGTGGCCGACAATTTTCCCCCAACGCGCTTCGGCGCGATATTGGTTTTCCACGTCCTCATCCAAAAAATAAAACTCGAACGGCGCATTGGACGAAACGCGATGCCACGTGTCGCGCAGCAGCGCCAGCGTTTGCGGCATCTCGGCGTTGGCGATTTTCACCAGAATGTAGCGGATCGGCCAATTGGGGTTGACGTGCAAAATCACCGGCGCGATCTCATTATGCAGCGAGAGAAAATGAAAATTCTTCACCACCCCGATGACGGTTGGCTCTTCCAGACCTTGCACATTGCGAAAGCCGGTGATCTTGCGGCCAATGGCATCGTCCCAGCCGAAATCTTTGGCCAACGCTTCGTTCACGATCACCGCGTTGGACGAATCAGCCGGAAAAGCTTTGGAAAAATTTCTTCCGGCTATCAATTTCATGCCGAGCGTTTCGAGATAATTTTCATCGACGCGATAGACATACGCCGAGCGCTCGACGCCTTCGGATTTGAAGCCTTCTTCGCTCCAGCCACGGGTGAAAGAATAAATCGTGCCGGCGACGTTTTTGATCTCGCTGCGGCCGGCCAGCGCATTGCGAAAAACTTCGAGCCGCCGCGCGCCTTCGTTGTTCCAGCCCGTGAAGGTGCGAATGGCCACAACGTTCTCTTCGTTGTAGCCCAACTTTTTGGATTTGAGAAAATCCATTTGCTTCATCATCACCAGCGTACCGGCGATGAGAAAAATGGAAAGCGCATACTGCATCACGACGAGCGCTTGAGTCAAACGATTCCCGCCGCCGAGATTGATTTTGTCTTTGAGCACGGCGACTGGCTGAAAATGCGAGAGAAAGATCGCGGGATAACTGCCGGCAGCCAAGCCGACCAGCAGCGTCAACGCCAGCATCGCGAGCAGGAATGCCCAATTGCCGCCATACGAGATGGCCAAATTTTTTCCGGCCATTTGATTGAACTCCGGCAGAAAAAGCTCGGCCATACCGATGCCGAGCAGCAGCGCGATAAAACTCAGCAACAGGGCCTCGCTGAAGAATTGCCGCAGGAGCTGCACGCGGCCCGCGCCGACAACTTTGCGCACGCCGACTTCCTTAGCGCGGCTCGTGGATCGCCCAACGGCGAGAATCATGAAATTGCAGCAGGCGATGAGCAGCACCAAAACGGCGATGCCAGCGAGAATATAAG
>JBOHQZ010000053.1:0-15160 GCA_050732275.1 bacterium | reverse complement strand
CTATCGCCCTCCGGATCGATGACGGTGAGCATCGGAAAACCGCCACGGCGATAATCTTCGCGATAAATCCACGCGATGGCGAGAAAATGCGGCAGTTGCCAAAGAAAGAGAATGGCGAAGAGCACCCAACCTTCGAGGCTGAGATCGCCACGAGCGGCGGTCCAGCCGCCAAGCGGCGGCAATGCGCCCGGTATCGCGCCCACGACCGTTGACAATGAGCTTTTCTGCTTGAGCGGCGTGTAAAGAAAAACATAGCTCATCAATGTCAACATTGCGAGCATTGCGGTCAGCCAATTTACGGCGAGCATCAACTGCACGATGCCGGCGGCAGAAATCGCGATGCTGAACGCCAGCGCCTGTTCCGGCCGCAAACGCCCGGTTGGCAGCGGCCGATTTTTGGTGCGCTGCATTTTGGCGTCGATATCACGCTCGACATATTGATTCAGCGCGCTGGTTCCGCCAGCCACCAGTGCCGTGCCAATAACGGCATTAAAAAATAACAGCCACTCCATTTCACCGCGGGTGCCGAGATAAAATCCGAACGCCATGGTGATCACCACCATGAGAGTGACGCGCGGCTTGGTGAGCTCAAGATAATCTGAAAATTTTTTTTGATTCATCAATGTGCTGAGTTAAGTCAAATCCACTGCCAACGGATGCTTTTAGCATTTGGTCTTAATCGATCCGTTGAGGTGAATGTTTGTTAAAATGTTCTACTTCGCTTTATCCGCCGACGGGTTCTGGCTCATCCGTGAATTGAGATTGCGATAAAAATACGTCGGCTCCTGCACGCGCACGAAACGAGTGACGAATTCACTTTTGTGCACGACGACGTGATCGCCGTCTTGCAGCGGCACTTCCATTTGCCCGTCGGCGCTGAGAATCGCTTGATGATCGGTGCGGACCAAAATTTTCAGCGTCGCCCCTTCCGAGAGAATAATGCCGCGCTCGATGCACAGATGCGGGGCGATGGGAATGATCAAGATATTTTTAAGCTCGGGCGGCAAGATCGGGCCGCCGGCAGCCAACGCATACGCCGTCGATCCCGTTGCTGTTGCAATGATTAACCCATCCGCCACATAAGCCGTCAAATCATCACCGTCAACCCACGTTTGCAATCGAATTGGGCGAGCGAGCGCTCCCCGGCTGACCACGGCTTCATTGAGGGCCTCGGCCGTATAGAGTTTTTCATCACCGTGATAGTGCTCCACATGCAGCATCGCGCGTTCTTCCAGCCAGTAATCGCCAACAAGAATTCGCGCCAGCACACCCTTCCACTCGTGCGGCTGCACCTCCGGGAGAAATCCCAGCCGTCCATAATTGACACCAATAACCGGCATTTGGTACGGCGCTGCCATACAGCCACCGCGCAGCATCGTACCATCGCCGCCGATGATCGCAATCATGTCATTCTCCGGCAGCCGAGTTTTGGCCGCTTCGTCCATTAGCGAGGCCGCTTCAGCGTGGATGCCGAGCCGCTGCAGATGATGCGTCCATTCATTTGCCAGCGTTTCCGAATTTTCAACCTTCGGATGATAATAAATTTGCAATCGTTTCGGCGGCTTTTGCCCGCGGCGCTCGCCGGCGGATTTTACCTCACTGGTCATTCCGGCTTGAGCATGATCAATATCATTTTGAATCTCTTCGTTGCTTTCAGCGCGGCCAGTTGGCCGGCGTCATCCCAATTTATGGAATTTTAAGCTCGACTTTACTTTCGACGAGTGCAACAAGAGTCAAGCAATCTTCATAAAAGACATCTATGCGTTTTTTATCGGTGCTGCTTGGAAAATTCATGTGTGCAACAACATTCCTCGGCAATCTCAGTTCTTCTATGCCCAACATCCATTTATCCAAATCAGGAATTACAAGATCAAACAAAATAGCATTGGCACGAATTATCTCATTGAGATCTCTCAAATCGATATAGTAAATACCGTGTGCACCAGGCTTGCCGTGCCAGAACTTTTCCACATAGTTTTGTTGGAAGCGTTCGGCTTTCTCTCGAATCTTTTTGTTAACTACCGCATTCCACCAATCAGTAGATATATTCATGGAAAGGATGGAATGAATTATGATGCGAAAAAAATTTTCTATCGCGTAAAGTTTCCAATAAGACTGACGCCCAATATACTTACCACTTTCGCCGATAGAGGTACGATCAAATGGCGAAATTCGAAAGTCAAAAGTAGATGGCATAACCCTTCTCGAAGCTTATTGCTGCTTTTTAACCTGGCGTTTCCGGTTTGATGTTAGCACTCTAACCGTTGCAGATGAAACATTCAGAACTTCCGCAATAGCTTGATTGTCCAAGCCGGCGAGTTTGAGTAGCCTGGCGCGCTCAGTCAAACCCATATCAGTGCCGGCCTGAATACTCAGAACTTTTAAAATTTGATCGAGTTTTTCAACAATTTGTTTTTCTGAAGATTTTGACATTTTATTTTCCTCAAAAATTAAAAAAATCCTGTCCTAATATTTCAAGCCGATACTGTCAATTTCCTAAGCATTCTTTGACAAGGCCAATTCTATCATTTCACCTCGCCTCTTGAATCGCCTCGCCAATTCCACCTTCAACTCGAACCCGCTCCGGCACAACCAACAGCCGTTGCGCGCGCAACGTTAGCACCAGGCTCGTTCCTAAAATCAGCGCGCCGGTGGCGACGTGCGCGGTGGTGGGGATGACGGCTTTCTGCGTCCAGATCGTCAATGCGCCCAACGTCAGTTGCATGACGAGGGCACACGCAAACAAAAACGCCGGCCGGTATAATTTTTTTTCTTGCCGGTGATATCGCATGATTCGCGCTATCGTCCAGATCGCGAGAATGGCAACGATGAGCGCACCAACGCGATGCGAGAAGTGAATAGCGATTTTTGCCGAGTCGAATGGCGGAATGAGCTTGCCAAAAGCTAATGGGAAATCCGGAATTGCCAAACCCGATTTGGTATGGCGCATTACGGCGCCGAGCAGCAATTGCACATAAACAACGGCGGTCGTGGCGATAGTCAAGCCTTGCAACGACGGCCGGTGTGAATCTTCGGCTTTGGCCAGCGATTGCCGCCACTCGGCAGAAGTGAACAAAGCCAGGCAAATCGTCAAACAAAAAAAAGTTTGCGCCAGCGCGGCGTGGCTCACGGAGACCGCGGTCGGCAGTAAAAACAGAACGGTGATGCCGCCGAGAATGCCCTGGATGATGACGGCGAACAATGCCACAAGCCCGAGCCGCTTCACCCACAGGCGCGGTTCTTTGAGCCAAAGCCAGATTGCCAAAATGACCATGAGCATGCCGACGACACTGGCGACCATGCGATGTCCATGCTCATAAACGATGCCGCCGACCATTTGCGACAGCGGGAAGGAAAACATGAAATGACCATAAGTCGTCGGCCAATCCGGCACAGCGAGACCGGACTCGGTGCTCGTCACCAAGCCGCCGATGAAAATCAAAATAAATGTGGCGCCGACCACGAGTTTGGCAAAGCGGTAGAGCCAGATATTACTGTTATAATCGCTCATCATGAAAGTCATTCTTATTGCTTTTCAATTTGAATCAGCCGTCGGCGAGGCTTCTGCGGCTTCGGCTTGCACGGCAGCAACTTTCTCGGATTTGCGAGTGGAGCCGGTCAAATCCGGCAGCAGCGCGATAATCAACAAGGTGCAGAGAATCAACGGCGTCATCGCAATGATGCCCAAAGTGCGCTTCTCGAATTTAAGGTGCATGAAATACATTCCCACGAGAACGGCCTTGGCCAAAGCGAGAATGATCAGCATCAAACCCATGACGAGCAAGGGTAAAAATCGCATATACGCAACGGCAACCTCGACAACGGTCAAAGCCGACAATGTATAAAAAACGCCCATATAATTCGGTTCTTGATGTGTTCCGGACATGTCACTCTCCTACGGGTTGGGTGGATTCGGAATCAAGTAAATAAACGTGAACACCAAAATCCAGATCAAATCGACAAAGTGCCAATACAAGCCGACGATTTCAACGCCATTATAATTTTCGGCGGAATACTTGCCGCGCAGGCCGTTCATCACCACGATGAGCAGATATATCACGCCGCCGGTGACGTGCGCGCCGTGGAATCCGGTGATGGCATAAAAAGTCGCGCCGAAAAGGCTTTTCTGCTCTCCAAACGTCGTGAACAGGACTTTGTGCTCGCCGGTTATCAGATGCGTCCATTCATACGCCTGTAAGCCGAGAAAGATGGCGCCGCCAAGAGCAGTCAGCAGGAGATAATTTCGCATGCCTTTCTGATTGCCGTGCTTGATGGCGGACAAACCTTTGACCATGGTGACGCTGCTGCAAATCAGCAGAAAGGTCATGGCCGCGGTCAAGTTGATGCCGAGCACTTTGGTGGGATCGGGCCAATCCAGGCTGCCGGCACGAAGCGCGCCGTAGCCGGCGAGCAACGAGCCGAACGTCATGGCATCGCCTGCGAGAAAAACCCACATGCCGAGTTTTCCCCAACTCTCCGGGGTGAGCGGCGATTCCGCCGGCTCCACCGCGTGCATTGTTGTGGCGTGACTCAAGTTCATTCCTCCTTCAGATAATTGCGTTGTGAGTTCACTGGTTTTTGCGTTGAGGTTATAGACAGAATCCATTACTGCTTTTATTCATTTTCTTGCGGCAACATCGCATCGGCAAGGCGATCTTCTTGCGCGCTCGTTTGTTTTTGCGCGCGCCAATAGGCATAAACCAAGCCACCGGCAATAGCGCCAACAACGGCGAAAGGCATCGCCATCATAAACAATACGCTCGGATTGAAAGCGCGGCCCAGATCGCGCAAAGCCGCGTTGCAGCCTGGGCAGGCAAAAGAAGCCGCAGGGCTGAAAAGCATGATAGCGGCGAATACGAGGAAAATGGCGAAAATAATTTTGATCTTCATTTGAATTGCTCCCAACCCGGACGAGCCGGAACCAAGCAGGAAAAAGTTTATCCGCCGAACTGCGCCGAAATCACCGAGATTCGCCGAAAAAAAATTTTCGGTGAATCTCGGTGTCTTCGGCGTTTCTCGGCGGAAAAGTTTTTTCTTTTGTTGCAAAGATTTTATTTGTAACCGATTAAAGTCAAATACCCAGACGGGCCGTCCGGGTTACTTCAAATACACCAGTCCATACAACACCGGCCACAGCCCGACGACAAGAAACCAATACATGCCGGCGAGCTTGATGCCAACGTGCTTTTTGGCCGTGAACCGATTATGCTTGAACATGAGCAACACCACGAGCAGCCAAATCACCGCGCCGAAAACGTGCAAGGCATGGCAGCCGATCAACGTGTAGAAGATCGCGCCATATACGCTCGATTGTATCGTCAAACCGAAGCCGATCAATTTCGTCCACTCATAGCCCTGCACCAACAAAAAGATTGAACCAAGCACAGTGGTAAACGTCAGACTGCTGGCGATGCTGGGCCGCTTCCAATCTTGCAGATGGCGCCAGGCGCGAAACATCGTGTAGCCGCTTGCCAACAGGATGATGGTATTGACACCGGTGACGGCCACCGGCAAGCGTGGCTGGCCGAGCGGCGGCCAATCCATCGCGCCGAAGCGAAAAACCACGAACGCGCCGATCAAGCCGGCAAAAAACATCACGTCGGCGCCGATGAACAGCAGCATCGCCAAATAGGCGTTGCCGACCGGCGCGCGCGCGCTGCCATCGCGGCCGTTGCCCCCGGGATCACGGGGAGGCTCATCAAAAAACGATGGCGGCCCCTGGCCAACACTTTTTTTTAACGCGACGTCGTCATCGCGTTTTACCTCGGCGTCGAAAATTGTCTCAACTGCCAAATCTCACCTTCTCAAGCAAGATGTCATACTGGAAGTATCTTTTTCGACGCTAGCACTATGCTCAATGACAAAAAAGATCGTTCCACGATGACATTGTTACTTGCAGCACTAACGCCGCCAATCAGAGCAAAAAGCTAAATACATGAACAGTTCTAATTTTTTACCAACACCGTCAGCACGGTAACGATGACCAGCATTACGAGAACGCCAATTAAGATCATCAACGTGCGACGGTTTTGGGTTTGGAGTTTAGCCTCTTGCATTACCGATTCAACAAAAATTAACAAGAGAATGTTCGCTGGTGTTGTCTTAAAATCAACAACTCGGCAGCTCGAGGACGCGGCTATGGATTTGAGCCCAATCCTGTGCGCAGCATGTCCAGCACCTCCTGACTGGCGCGAATGATCAAATGATTTGAAACCTGCAAGCTGGTCGCAAAAGGCTCGGTATTGTAAACCAACATGCCGCCAGTGACCGTCAGACTGGTGCTCACACCCATCGCCGGTCCGCTCACCGCACCGTTGCGGTGAATGACCAGTCCCGTCCAATTGAAATTACCGCTCACAAACAATGGCCCGTCCACCAACAACTCAATTATAAGCTTCCCGTTCACCGTGAAGAGCTATGGAACAAGAACTGAAGCCGCTGGCCTGCATCGTCACGGCCTTTCGTCCGCGCCCAAATCCACGGCCGCACCTTTTGGCCGGCTTTCACCCTCAAAGTCGTTTGCTGGGATTGAACCGGCGGTTGCGTCCGGCGGATTGTAACTATGGAGCCCTCGATCAATGGCCGCCGACGAAGCTTTCAAATGCAGATCGAGAGGCGTCGGCGAAACAAATACCTCAGCAAATACCGCCGTCGGAGAAGCACTCACCCCGCTGCCCTCGCTGCCGGAAGTCGTCAAATTGCCGCTGTCGGTGCCGTCAAGGGTTTGAACGTAGTTTCCGAGGTCTTGTGAGCTGCTCGAAGTGACATTGCCATGATTGGCAACAATCAGATTGTTGAGCAGCGTAATTCCTGCCGCCTCTCCCGAGCCGGTCATCGGCTCCCGCAATAGACCGTACCGGCCTCCGGTCGAGCCGGATTTCGTTCCATTGAAAGAAAATATATTATTCACTAGATAAATTACGTGCTGGCGCGCCACCTCGACGCCGTTCCAGCCGTTCTGCACGATCGTGTTATTAATCAAGTAGTGCGGGCCGCCGGTGGCATCGATGAAGCGTATGCCATTGCGGCCATTGTCATGTACACGGTTGTTGGCGATGCGCGTGCGGGGATTGCCGCGAGCAACTGAAATGCCGCTGAAGTCATTGCCCGCATTTTTAATCGCGTTGGCTTCCAGAGTAACGTCCGAATTCTGATTATTGCCTCCCATGAGCACGATGCCATGCTCACCGGTTCCGGAAGCATCCACCACAAAACCCTTGATGGTGACGTGATGCGATTGTTTTAACAAGAATCCCTTGCAGGTGACGCCATCGATGCTGCCTGTCGTTCTAATGATGATTGAGTCCTTACCAGTTATATTCACCAGCTCATTATAAAAGCCCGGACTCACTTCGATGATGTCACCGGATTGCGAGGCCTCAATCGCGGCCTGGATGGTGGCAAATTGTGCCGGCACAGAAAGGACATTCTCCGGCGGCGCTTCGATAATCGTGAAGGCTAAGCCGTTTGATGTCGTGCCGGCGGAATCGGTGATGACGTAGGTGCCAACCGGGTTGAGAACAGTGACGTTCGCGGTAGCCGGTGTGATAATATCGGATTTAGTGATGGCCGCCTGCAGTTGCGTTGACGAGGTAAAAGTGGTCGCGCGAGGTGAGCCATTCCAACGGACGTTTGAGCGGTTGATAAAATTGGCACCGGTGACAGTGAGAGTGAAATCATCATCCGCAGCCGTCACCGTATCCGGGCTAAGGCTCGCGATTAAAGGCGGGACGAAGAGCTGGCTGCCGATACTGATGATGATATTTTTTAATACTGGATCTTTATGCAAAGATGAATTCGCATCCAAGAACATCGCTTCAAGTCGAGTGATGGCAAAAGGATCTCCTATAGCCACATCAAAATAATCAAGCATTCTAGATTGGAGGCTGCGGTCTTCACTTTCGATGCGATTAAGACAATCCAATAAAATCGACTTGTCATTTAGATCCGCAAAAATGGAGATAACTGACTGTTGGAAATCAATTACGGCACCCTCGGCTTTTTCAATACGATCGATGACTTCTTGTGGTTCAGAATTTTCCCGAGCTGCCGCTAACTCAGCGCTGAGTGATTGGAGGCGATCGGCAGTCTCAAAATAAGCTTGTTTAAGCAGATCTCTGGCTTCTTGATTGCCGATTTCCGCAAGGATTGCTATCTGCACTATATAGTGATCTACAAAATCCGAATCAGCCAGATTATCGTTTTCCGCAGGCAAAAGCAGATCTTGCCGAATGATTGCCAGATAAGGGTCGGGATTGTCCCTTACTTTCTGCAAGAGCCGTTCTATGTGCGCGCCTGACTCTGAGGTAAAACCATGCGTAGCAGCTTTTAGCGTATCAATCTCAGCTCTGATTGGATCCTGGCTAATTTGCGCACTTGCCGTGCTTATGATGATGAACAGCAACAACTGCAGCCAATAATTGAGTCCAAAGTTGGTTTTCCTCATAGTGGTTTCCTTAAACGAAGTAATTTATAGCGTCTTGAGTATTCAGCTGCCTCGGCAAGTCTCGGCCGTATCGAGGGTAATTCGTCTACGCCTATATACTCTATCATCCGGTTCAGCAGGTCTGGTTTGGGGGAAAAATATGTAAAGCGGATTATCAGAATCCGCCTGGTCCGCCAAGACATGCCCTATTTCGTGTGCTAGTGTGCGAAACCTTATATCCAGGTTTGGAACGATAAAAATAAAAGCATGGTCGTCATGGGAAAAGGGTTGATAGCCGACACGATATTGAATTGCATTTGCAAGTTCTTTTTTAGGAAAATCTGCTACAAAGAATATGTCTACCCTGTCTATGATCATTCCTGCCTTGTAAGAATCGTAAACAGTCTCAGCATCATCGTGGATATCAAATTCACCATCTTCCAAAATATCGTTACCCTTTGTATTCTTAGGAGCATCGACAAACATGGTAGGTCCGACTTGCACAATCCGAATGCAGGCTTGTTGCCAGGCAATATTGGCCCGCTGGATTTGAGACTGAACATGGGCATCACTCACGACGCCGCCTCGACCATCCTTTGTTTCAGGATCATCGCCCCGTCCAAACTTTTTGGCTCCGGAACTTATATCACGATACTTTTCGCTGGGCTCTCCAATATCGTGCCTTCCATTGGAATTAAGATCAGTGAAGTCGAAAACGCCATTTCCCTTCCCATAAGGTGGAGTATCGGGGTCATTATCGTGGTCAAAACCCCTGTCCTCAAATGGTTCATTAAAAACCCAGATGCGGATTTCGCACGTTTTCCGTTCATCGTCCGGTTTACGCTGACAAACATCTACCGTAGCAGGAATCTTAGTCCCATCGGAAAGCTCATATTCGGCTTTAACCGATCCATCCAAAGTGGCGTGATGAGTCCGGTCATTTTTGGCTTCATCTTCAACTTCGCCGCTGAATCCAGCTCGAATCCCGTCGTGGGCCATATAACCATCATCTTGATCAAACTGATGGACATCAGGTAAATCGACGGACATCAGTAATTGCGACTTGGAATCAAATACGCCGGTGTTCGTGCCAGTCTCAAAAAGCGTAATTTCGGTGGGAACATCATCATTCGCGCCACTCGCGAAGAGGGTACCAATTTTTGCCGTAATTTCTTCGGCAACTCCGGCATCCAGATTTTTCGAGGGATCCGTGACTCGGACGAAAAACTTCTCCGGATCGAGGTCGATGAAATTGTCTGTGGGACTTATATTATTTCGTGGTAAACCTATCGCATCGTAAGCATTATCCCACCGTGCCACTTGAACATGATCGGTTACGGCCAAAGCCGCATTGAGTATTTCCACGGACACTTCCAGCACTACTACGCTGCCTGTTCCATTTATCGTCGCATCATCACTGTTACTGACCGTGATCATCACCTGTTGCGTCGAGTCCGGCAGGTCACCGTTCGCGATATATTTTACTTTGCCGGCGCTCGCATCGCCATAAGCAATACCTACCAACGATTTGGCCTGCGAACCATCCAGCGCAATGAGATTACCCAACAACTCGCCGTTGGCATCCAATGCAAAATCGAGTAGTGTTGCGTCGGAAATCGTGATGTCGTTGTCGTTCTTGTCTTTAGCCTGCGCTGTAACGGTAGCAGTGGCAGTGTTGGCAATTGTGTCCGGTGCAACGGTTACCGCAAAATGATCCAGGCCTTGCTTGACGACCACACTTCCACTTCCACTTTTGGACGCCTCATCACTCTTACTGACGGTGACAACAACCTGTTCCTCTTGGCTCGGGCTCTGGCCGTTAGCAACATACTTCACATTGCCGGCGCTCGCATCGCCATAACTGATACCCGCCAACGATTTGGCCTGCGAACCATTGGGCGCAATAAAATTGCCTAATAATTCTCCATTAGTGTCCAGCGCGAATTTGAGTGGCGTCGCATTGGGAATCGAAATATTGTTGTTGCCATTATCTTTCGCCTGCACCGTGATCGTTGCGGTCTCACTCGGCGCGATGGTGTCTGGTTGCAGCGTGACTTGAAAATGATCAAGTAGGCCCGTTACCGTCAAGGTACCGGTTCCGGTGATATTGGAGTCATTGGTTTTCGTCATGGTAATCGTTATAGTCTGTGCCAAACTGGGCACCTCGCCATTCGCTACGAAATAGACCACCGTGCCGGCCCGAATATTCTCCAATTTATCGGATGTCACCGGCTCCGGAACCGGACCTTCTTCCGGATCTCCTTCCGGATCGTTCAGCGTCAGCCCGCCAAAACGGGCGCTGTTAGCGTCAAGACTGACGTTCACAAAAGTGGTGTCGGCGACTCTGCCATTGATCCGATTATCATAGCGATCCATTCCCTGTATGAAGAAATGCGTAAAGTCGCCCGGTGAAATCGCCGTGTTATTGGGACGTATGGTAAAATAATCCACCGGGAAAGGCACGTGTTTATAATTAAAATTGGCGAATTTCAGAAAAAGGTCGGAATCATCATCTTCCGGGTGGCCGCACATAAAAAAATCAAAGTCGATGGGATACGTGCCAAGTACTTGAAATTTATTAGTCGGGCCGCTATCGGGGGTTCCCTCCGGGCCCAAAACCAGCCAGATCGTTGCTTGACGAATTTGCGTGAACTCCTTCGTCCAAGAGCCTCCTATACTGTTAAAAACAGTTATCGTATCCCCTTGCCCGACGAATCTGGCATTGGAAATATACATCGGCCCCAGGGTCAAGCCTGGTGGCGAGTATTCACTTGCCAATGTCGTTATGGTTACGGTGCCGGGGAAAATGGTGAATAAAACAAGCTGGCGCGGCGCGCCAATCTCGCAATCGTCAAGAGTTTGAATAGTGTTTAAATCCGACTTCACATTTTTTGGAGAAATTGTGACACTATCCCTGATCACAATCTGCCCTGATAGTTCATTTGCCATCAGTATTACTAGGCTCACCATTGAGAAGAATAAAATAATTTTTTTCATTCCATCCCTCACTTTCGTATGATAATTTTGGAACTAAATTGTTCTTTGTTATCTTTTCCCTTCTCATTGGTAACCAGACGCACCAAATAGGTTCCACTGGACATTGGCAGCCCCTGATCATCTCGGCCGTCCCAGTTCATAATAAATGTCCCGGCTGGTCTTTCTTCATCAAAAAGAGTCCGAACCCGCTGGCCGAGAATATTATAAATTTCAAGCTTGACATGAGAGGAAGTATGTAGAGTGTACCGGATCGTCGCACCAGGATTGGCCGGGTTGGGATACGGCGGAAAGAGCTCCGTTTTTTGCGGGAGCGCAACGGTGCGTAAATTAATCAAGCGACTGCCCGAAAAGGCGCCGTGAGCCTCTGTAATCGCCAGCAAAACAGCAGCGGATTGATTGGCCGCTGTTTCCAAAACACTGAATTCAAAAACGGCGTCCGCCCATGTCATGGAAGGGATGGAATCAATGACAACCGAGGTGGTTTTGAATACAACCCATGTCGGCGCGGAACGGATGGCAACGCGGAGGCCTCGAAGTGGAAAAGGGAAAGCATTCTCAACTGCCAGCGCGAGCTGATTGTCCTCGCTGCCAGTTGGGACATTGTGCTCCTGGGCATATATCAGAAACGGAAACCATAACAGCAAGCAATAGATGATCTTCATGCGCGATTCTCCATGGACTGCATAATAATAGAAATGATGCAGACACGCACCGTTTTAAAAAACTCACCCAAAAGCGAGTAAGAGTAATAATAGCTTAATGATGCCCATCGCCGTTTGCCGCAACGGTCGCCAATTTCTTCGTTTGCGGCAGCCAGTCTTCTTCCACCTCAGGCGAGCTGTATTCGTAAGGGCCGCGATAAACCGCCGGCAGCGCCGTAAAGTTGCCGTGCGGAATCGGATATTCGGCGGTCCACTCGACGGTGTTGGCCTGCCACGGATTGGTTTCAGCTTTCTTGCCGCGACGCAGGCTGTAAAAGATATTGAAGAACAAGAGCAACTGCGCGAAGCCGAGCACGAAGGCGCTCCACGAGATAAATTGGTTCATGCCTTCAAAGTGCTTGAGAAATTCGTATTGCATGGGGTTGTAAATGCGCCGCATGTGGCCGCCGACGCCGAGAATGTGCATCGGGAAGAAGGTGCAATTGAATGCGACGAAGGTAATCCAAAAATGAATTTTGCCCAATTTTTCGTTCAGCATGCGCCCAAACATTTTCGGGAACCAGTAGGTGACGCCGGCGAAGATGCCGAAAATACTGCCGCCGAACACGACGTAGTGAATGTGCGCGACGATGTAGTAGGTGTCGTGGATGAACATATCCACCGGCGTCGACGCCATGTAGATGCCGGAAAGCCCGCCGATGACGAACATCGACACAAAGGCCAGGTCGTGGAGCATCGGCACGGTGAAGCGAATGTTGCCGCCCCACAGCGTGCCCAGCCAGTTGAACGTT
Organism: bacterium; assembly: GCA_050732275.1. GTDB lineage: Bacteria > Zhuqueibacterota > Zhuqueibacteria > Zhuqueibacterales > Zhuqueibacteraceae > Zhuqueibacter. The sequence goes on along the minus strand of JBOHQZ010000053.1, from coordinate 2,285 downwards.
TTGATCGCGGAGGGCACGGAAATGACCATCGTTGAAATCATAAAAGTGGTGCCGAGCGCCGGGTTCATGCCGCTTTGAAACATGTGATGTCCCCAGACGATCCAGCCGAGAAAAGCGATTCCGATCATGGCCCACACCATCGCATGATAGCCAAAAATCGGCTTGCGCGAAAAAACCGGCAGAATTTCCGAGGCGATGCCCATGCCGGGAAGAATGAGAATGTACACTTCCGGATGGCCGAAGAACCAGAACAGGTGCTGCCAGAGCAACGGCTCGCCGCCGCCGGCCGGGTTGAAGAAAGCGGTTCCGGCCATACGATCGAACAGCAGCATGGCGAGCGCTGCGGTCAAAACCGGCAGCGCCAGGAGCAACAGAATGGCGACGATAAAAAGTGACCAAATCACCAGCGGCATGCGGAACAGCGTCATGCCGGGCGCGCGCATATTGATGATGGTTGTGATGTAGTTGATCGAGCCCATCAGCGAGGAAATGCCGAGAATGATCAAGCTCATGCACCACAGGTGCTGGCCCCAATCGACACCGGTCCATTGCGGATCCGCGGAGAGCGGCGTGTAGGAAGTCCATCCGGCTGCGGCGTGTCCGCCCGGAACTAAAAATCCGGCCATCATGATGACGCCGGCGATCATTGCCACCCAAAACGAGAGCATGTTCAGCACCGGGAAGGCCATGTCGCGCGTACCGATCATCAGCGGGATGAGGAAGTTGCCGAAGCAGCCGACGAGAATCGGCATGACCACGAAGAAGATCATGATCGTGGCGTGCATGGTGAAAACTGAATTATAAAACGCCGGCGTGACCACGCCTTGGGGCATATTTTTCGTCAACCAGTTTTGATCTTTTTCCTCCTTCGAGAGCCATTCGGCCCAGGTTTTATCCCAAGATGAGGTGGAATCCGGCTCGCCGGTTTCGGCAAAATGGCTGGAGACGCCAATCAACGGCAGGGGTTTTTCCGGATAAGCAAGCTGCCAGCGAACCAGCAAGGCCAACAAGCCGCCGAGCAGCAGCATGGCCATGCCCAAAATCAAAAACTGTTTGCCGATCATCTTGTGATCGGTGGAAAAAATATAGGTGCGAATGAAACCATGATGCACGTGCTCATGCGTTCCTTTCACTGCGGTCGACTCGCTCATAGCTCTCCTTATATTCCTTTCAATTTTAGTTTTCAACCGGGGGCGTTTGCGTATTTAATGAATCAGCGCCGGCGCTTTCGGCGGCGGGAGGCCAAGTCTCATTCTTCCACTTCTCGTAATCTTCCGGCGTGTCGACGTACAAATAGCCGAGCATGCCGGAGTGCCCAAAACCGCAAAGCTCGGCGCAAGGGATCTCGTAAGTCCCGGGCTGGGTGGCCTCGAACCATGCGGTAATCGTGTGGCCGGGAACCGAATCCTGCTTGAGGCGCAGTTGCGGCACGAAGAAGCTGTGAATGACGTCTTTCGATTTCAAAACGACCCGCACGACGGTATTTACCGGCACGTGCATGAGGTTGTCGATTTGATAATCATCGAGCGTGCCCGCGGCGGAGTCGGCCGGCGTGTCAAATTCGCCGTCCGGTCCCGGGTAGCGCATTTCCCAGTTGAATTGCTTGCCGGTGACTTGCACGACGACGCTGTTTTGCGCCATGGGAACTTGCTGCTTGATGCGGCCCCACAGCGGCTTGCTGACGAGCGCCAGGATGAGCATCGCCACAAAAGTGGCGGTCGTCCAGACGATTTCAAGCGTCGTATTGCCGTGGGTGTACGTGGCGCGCCGTCCTTCTTTGTAACGGTATTTGATCAGAAAGACGATCATGGCGCCCGCCACCAAAAAGAACACCGCCGCCGTGATGTAATAGATCACGTAGAAAAAATAATCGATCTCACCGCCGTAGGTTGAAACATTCGGGGGAAGCCAATCGAGCATAAAGGTTCTCCTTCCTCATCTCTGCTGAAAAGTGAAATCAATAGTTGTGGTTTCGGCTTCGGCTAATTTTATTTTTTGCAAAAGCGTGCCAAACAGCTCGTGCCAAGCTTCGATCTCATATTCCCCCGCCGGCAGCGCGCTCAACTTAAAGCTGCCGGACGTATCGGTGACGCTATAAAAAGGATGACCGAGCACACCGGCATACGCGATCATCCAGGGATGCACGTTGCAGCGCAGCGGAATCATCACCTCGGTGTAATCGAAGGTGCGCGTTTTCATCTTTTCGACTTTCGACATGCCGAGATTAAAAGCCCGATTTTTGTCCGCCGATGCATGCACATTGTGAAACGTCGGATCGCTGTTGA
>JBOHQZ010000052.1:0-15420 GCA_050732275.1 bacterium | reverse complement strand
GCTTCGAAACTTTAATGCTCGGCACGGTCGCCGTTCATTGGGGCACGAAATTGCGCGCCACCACTTCGACAAAGCTCAAACCTCAAGAATCCAGAGTACAAAGCCTGGAAACCCCATGAAACGGCCACATGCGAAAAACTTCGTTGCAGCCGTCGTATCGTGGCAATGGCGCTGGGCGCAAGATCGTTGGCTCTCAAAGGGCGGGACGATTCTGCCATACGACAAGCTCGAACACTTTCTGGTTTATTTTCTCGCTGCTTTTCTGCTTTCTTGCAAACTCGCAGAGAAAACCGTCATTGCTTTGCTTTTTGCCATCGGCCTGCTGTGGGAAATCAAAGACGCGCTCATGCCTTATGAAAAATATGGCTGGTGGGGCGGCGAAGGTTTTTCGTGGAAAGACTTGGCCGCCAATATAGTCGGCATCGCGCTGGGGCTCGCTCTTCGCTCATGGATTCGCCTCGACTGATTACTGACAATGCTCTTGCTTTTCCCCTCCTCCTTTCGTATTTTCTCTTAAAATTCAATTTCGCTCGAATCTCACAAATGCTGCTTTCTTATGCTCGAAAAAATCGACCACATCGGCATCGCCGTGCGCAATTTGGATGAAGCCATTGCCCGCTACACTTCGCTCTGCGGTCGTGGCCCCGATCATCTCGAAGAAGTCGCGTCACAAAAAGTGAAAATCGCCATGTTTGACGTCGGCGAATCCCGCGTCGAATTGCTCATGGCCACCGCGCCGGACTCGCCGATTGCCAAATTCATCGCCAAGCGCAGCGAAGGCATGCACCACATTTGTTTCAAAGTGCCCAATCTCGAAGAAGCGTTGTCACGCCTGAGCACGGCGGGAATGGAAATTATCCCCGGCGCGGGCGGCAAAGGCGCGAGTGGCAGCCGCGTGGCGTTCGTGCACCCAAAGAGTTTGCCGGGGGTGATGGTGGAGCTGGTGGAGTATGCTTGATGCTGTTCGAGTTGTAAAATGAGTTCTTGGGCGCTTTCTTTGGAATGAGCGCGATAAAACGCAAAACGAAAAAGCGGGCGATAATGGCGGTAATCGATGGTTTTAAAGGCTTCGGCGTCGGAGTGCTGGATCAGTTCGGTGAGCTGCTGATCGGGGTGTGAGGTGTGGTCCGGCATAGTTGCGAGATTTTGCCGTGCTCATTGGGGGCGAGGAATTTCCGTAAAAACCGGCAATGTGTAGCCACGCCATTTTAAGATGACGTAGGCACCACCATAAGCGCGCCGAAGTGGATGCCTATCTCGCGCGCCTGGCGGCTTGGCGGGAACAACGGTATCAGAAAGCGCAGGCCAATCCTTCGCCTGTCGTGCAACGTCTGCGCGCCATCAAAGCGAACGGCAGAAAGCGCGAATGATGGTTCAATGAAAGCTTGTAGTGTTGCCTTCAGGCGTCGGGCGTTAGCATTGAAGATGTTTTTTCAAATATTCGTAGATTTCAAGCGCCTTACGCCTAACCCGCTCCGCTTCTTTATTCTTTTATGAAGGCGGGGCGGAGAAGGCGACACTACGAACAGATCTTCAAAAAAATTTTCGACCCGCTTCGCGGGTAAAAAAAGAATCAAAAAAGACAAAGGATCAAAGAACCGATTGTCCCGAACGCACAGCACGGACGTACCCGTAGAGGCCAAGGCCGAGGCGGGAGCAACCGCCAACGTCGAAGGCGACACACCACGCCCGCCCCGCGCTTTCTTTATCAGCCGTCCAAATCCACCGTTGCGAGCGATCAAACATCGGATCGAGATACAACTCGCCGTGCTCTTTTGATTCCATCAACGACATGACTTCTTCCAATGTGGGCAAGCGCCAGTCGTTGTAGCCGGTAAAGCGTTTCGTGTTCAACTCACGAATATATTTTTCAGCATCCGCATAAGTTATTTCTTGAGGAGAGCCGGCCTGTTGCCAAAACAAACCGGTGGCGTGATCAACAACGACTTGGCCATTCTGCTGCAATTCAAACTGATGTTTGATTCCCTGCCCGCTCGGATTGCACCACTCTTTGCTCCAATCATGCTCGACGCAATAAAAATTATGCTGCTTCAGCATAGCTTTCACCGCCTGGCCGGAAAGACTATCTAAACGCTCAGAGCGGAATTGCAGCGGGGGCTTGCGCACGGCAGCCGGCTCCGCTTGCGTCAAACGGCTGTGAATCACGTTGGCCAGCGCTGAATCCGTCTCACCAATCTGGGCCAATCGCAAAGCTTGCAGCAATTCCCGCACGCCGTTTTTCTCATCGGAAAAATCGACGTATGCGGTGTTGGCCATGATCGGCGGCGCCGGCGTCCCATCAATCGGGCAGGGAACGATCAGCTTGCGCAAAGAAATCGCGTTGGTCCATTCCAGCTTGACCCAATGCGAAGCCTTCGCTGGCTTTGACCAGACCAACAGCAGCGTATTGCACCACTCCAACGCATCGTTGATCCGTTCGGGCAGATTATCGCCGCCGCGAATGTCGGCATGATCGACCCACACCTCGGCGCCGGCGTCCGCCAGAGTCTTTTCCAGGCGTCGTACCAGCTCTTTGTCTTCCCATGCGTGGCTGATGAAAATGCGTGGAATTTCAGTTTGCTGTAGCTTGCTCAAACTCATTCTCCGGGTATTCAATTATCCATGTAATCAAGCGTTCTTTAGCGTGGCGCAAATCATGGCCGGTTTCTTCCGCCACCACGACCGGCAGAAACTCTGAAAATTTAAACAAAAGAATTGAGATTGACAAACGCTTTTAAAGTTTTGTACAACCAAAATGTGACTGTCAAATCCTATCTGGCAAAAAAGCAAAGTCCGACTTGGGCGGCACGGTTTTGCAAAAATTGAAAGGCCGTTATGCCCAAGTCGGACTTTACTTCACCCAGTTAATAATTTTCGAGCCGCTCGCTCTATTTAAAAGAATCAAATACTCGATTGTCCTAAGCACACTGCACGGACAGAGTTGTTGAAGTTAATGACGAGGTGGGTGCAACTACCACCGTCAAAAAGGACGCGCCACTCACGGCCAGCACTTTCTTTATCCGTTGTCCAAATCCACCGTTGCGCCCTGTCAAACACCGGATCGATATACAAATCACCACTTTTCTTTTCCTTCTCCACCAGCGACGTGGCTTCTTCCAACGTTGGCAAACGCCAATCGCTACAGTCGCCAAATTTTTTGGCATTCAGTTTTTGGATATAGGCTTCGGCATCTTTAAAATCCCAGTAATTCTTCGAACCGCCTTTCTGCCACATCAAGCCCGTCGCGCGGTCGATCACCAACACTACGCCGTGCCGCTCTAAGATTTCATATTCATGACGAATGCCCTTTCCAGACGAATTCTTATGTTTGTCATAAAAGTTTTTCTCCCGAAGCATTTCTTTAACGGCATCTTCGGACAAGGGGTTGATTGGTGTGGCGCGCAATTGGATAATAACAGACCGTTGCGGTTGCACGGGTTTGGAGGCCGGTGATTGGCTTGCGTGCGGCGGTGGTATCACCTGCTCATCATGCGGCGGCTTGGGAATGGTTGGCGCTTCCGCTCGGGTCAAGCGTTCATGGATCACGCTGACCAGTGACGTGGCGGCCTCGCTCTCCTCCTCAACAGCGTTGGCCAATCGCAAGGCTTGCTGCAATTCCCGCAAGCCTTTTTTCTTATCGGAAAAGTCGACATAAGCCATGTTCGCCAAAATCGGCGGCAACGGTGTTCCGTCAAGCGGACACGGCACGATCAACTTGCGCAAAGAAATCGCGTTCGTCCATTCCAACTCAACCCAATGCGAATCCGCCGAGGCTTTTGACCACACCAGTAACAGCGTGTTGCACCAAGACAGTGCGTCGTTGATACGCTTGGGCAGATTATCGCCGCCGCGAATGCCGGCGTGATCCACCCACACATCGGCGCCAGCGTCCGCCAATGCTTTCTCTAATTGGCGCACAAACGCTTTGTCTTCCCACGCGTGGCTGATGAAAATGCGCGGGGGTTCAGTTTTTTGAGTCTTTGTAGAGCTCATGCTTTGAATACTCGATAATCATACAATCACCCGTTCTTTGGCCCACTCACCACTCTACAGATACAGCCTCGTTGATATATACTGAAAGGTGTTGAAATTTGCAAACGCTTTTAACCAAATGCTCAATTGTCCTTAGCGCACCGCGCGTACAGAGTGAACGTCATCAACATCGATAGTGAGGCAAGAGCCAGAAACAAAGTAAACCACCCATGATACAGAGGCGCTTTGTTTATCTACCGTCCAAATCCAACTCTGCTCACGATCAAATACTGCATCAATGTGCAAAGTACCATTTTTCTTTTCCGGCTCCATCAATGACATCGTTTCTTCAAGCGTTGGTAGACGCCAATCATTAAAGCCTGCATATTGTTTAGAATTAAGTTGGTTAACGTAATCCTGACCTTGTTTAAAAGTTAAACGAAAAAGCGAACCAGCTCGCTGCCAAATCAGACCTGTAGCTAAATCCCAAATTACAATTCCATCTGCTGTAACAAGGGGTAAATAGGCATGTAAAATTCCTCTTCCTTTGTTGTTTTGATTTGAATCGAAAAAGTCAAATCGCTTTATAGTTTTTATGATAAGTTTGTAGGGAATTTCTCCAGGTTGACTGCGCAATTGCAGAAATCTTACACCTATCATCTTTGCCAGTTTAGTTAAATCAATCTTGCCGAGGTCGAGTCCTATTCGCTTATCTGCTTTCAGATTGTTTTGTATTATCTCCCATAAAAAACGATTCATATGGTCAGTCCAAGCTAACTCCTGCCGCTCCGCCACCGGTAGCGCAAGAAACCGCTTGACAAACAAATACTCCATAATCGACCGGTGCGCGAATTTGAAATTGTCTTCGGCATCGCGGTTGAGCAGGGAGCGGCCGGAGAGCTTCCAGCCTTCGAGTTTAATGCCAAACTTTTGCGCCAGCGGCTCGATGGCCTCGTGCGGCAAGCGTTCGCCGCCTTCGGCCTGCCGCCGCGCGAACAGCTCAATGGCGAGGCGCTCGCAAAATTCCCGCAGCGGCTCTTTTTGCAATCCTTCCACCCTGCCTTCTTCGCGGGTGAGCCAGGCTTCTACCATTTCTTCGTATAATTGAAACGAGTAGTCAAACTCGCGGCCGCTGGCGAGCAAATCATCAATATGCGCCAGCAGCATCGGGCGGGCGGTCAACTGGGGGATTTTATCCGCCACTTGCTTGGCGCGGCGGCGCTTCAGCCACCGCCAAACCGCGTAGCGCCGGCGCAAATACTTCTTCACTTGGCCGTCGTCAAAGGGCGAGAGATAGAGCTTGTGAAAAATGTATTCTCCCTCCCTGCCAGCGGAAATCGAGGTCAGCTTCACCACGCCGGTGCGCCGCGGCTCTTCTTCGGCGCGGGGGAAGAATTGCGTGCGGCAGGTCATCAGCACGCGGCGAAATTCTTTTGTTTGCTCGCACAAATCTAAAATACGTTGGCGATGGTCAACAATGGCGAGGGTGTCTTCGTCCAGTGCATCGAGAAAGAGCACGGTGTCGGATTTGTTCTCAATTTGCTGAATGCGCGCGTCGGCGTCTTTAATGCCGGTGGGAATAATTTGCACGTGAAACGGCTTGCGCCAGCGGCGGAGATAGCGGGCGTAATAATTCAACAGAAACGAGGTTTTCCCCATGCCGGAATCGGCGAGCAGCAGGAGATATTTGGATTCGGCCGGCTGGTGGAGCAAACGGTCGGTGGCAGAAAACAAGTCTTCGCGCGAGGCATACACGCCGCTAATTTCCGGCCCCTGCGCGGGGTCGATGCTTTGGCAATGCGGCCGGATATAATGCCGCGTCGCGCGCTCGATGTCTTCCGGAGTGTACAGCGTCGCCCCGAGCCGCTGGCGCAGTGAGCGGCGGTCACGCCATTGCTTCAGCCAGGGCAGAATTATGGAAATAATCCCAATCATGCCCGCGATGATGCCGACAACGGTGGCAATCAGCGCGAGCAGATTATTGGGGTTTGATAACGTCTCTAAAAAAGACCGGGTGGTATCCGGCGGCATACAAAAATTTCCACACCATGAAATTTCAAGTTAACCATTGGCCATTGACAATTAGCAATTGACAATTGTGAATTGTTAATTGCGAATTGTTAATTGTCAATTGTGAATAACAGAAGAGCTGTCCTACGGACGTAGTCTGTGCCACGGTCACACCAGCGGCACCAGCGGACCCATGTCGAACAAGAAGCGCTGGATGTATTCCGGCGTGATATTGTCGCGACCGGTCAGGCTGCGGCCAAATTGCAAAACCATTTGGTGCCCGAAAGTGTAGCGGAGCTCACGAATGTCGTCGGAAGTGAGGCCGCCGGAGAGCACCGGCATGCACTTTTTCAGGCCGAGCCAATTTTGGCTGAAACGATCCGTATGTTGAGTGGTGAAATTGTTCGCGAGCAAATTGGTGTGCAGTTCTGCAACCTGCGCATGCGTTTCAAGCATATCTCCGGTGATCGAACCGATCTCCACCAAATCCGCACCCGCCAGTCGTGCCAGCTTGCCGAGCGTGGTCATGGAGATGCCGTGTTTTTTGTTTCGTGCCGTCGCGCCGTGCGAAGTGCGGTCGGCGTAAATGATCAAATCGGGAAATTCGTTGCGCAACATTTGCAAAGCACTCAGGCCGCAGGTGTGAAAATCAATCAGCACACCTTTGCCCCCATTTGACATGACGAAGCGAGTACGCTTGAGTGTCACGTCACCCGCGCCGGTGACGTTCGGGAAATAAAGTTTGGGCAGATCGGATTTGACCGCGGCCTCGTGCGCAAGCGCGAGCACGCTGCGCACTCTTTCTTCAAAACGATTTTTGGACAAGTCAGTCAACTGGTGACTGTCACGAACGATGTCACAGCCGCCCATGAGCGCAGCAAAAGCTTTTTTCTTGTATGTCTCCAAATCCATACCGACTTCCGGCGCGATCAACGCCGAAACCAGCGGCCGCTCCGGACTGCCCAACTGTTGGTGCAGCGCCTCGCTGCCATGCGCCGGACCACGAAAGCTTTTCACCCACCATTCGGGAAACCGCATGTCGAGCAAACGCAAATTGGCGATATTGGCAAGGCCGAAAATTCTGCCGGCAACGACCGAGAGCACCTGCGGAATGTTGCCGGACTCGAAGTGCTCCGCTGGATAGGCAACCTTGACGTTGTTGCCGTCAATCGCATAAGCGCGGGCAGCGAGAGATTCGCGACCCGCGCCGCTACTCGTGTCAATCGCCGCTTTGCTGCACAATTCTTCGGTCACGGATTCCAATGTCTTGCCGTTGGTTGGCTCAAGATGATAGCTGCACAAAAGGTCAGTGGGTTGGGGTTGGTAAGCTTTGTCGATATAGGGCATCGTCGCGTTCCTTTCCCGAGTAATGGGTTATTGGTTTCTTGGATCAAAAGAAATATCGCAAAAAATCAGGCAAATGTCAACAGCGCGCGCAGATTTATTGCACGGGTGATGCCGAATCGCATGCCCCGAGGAAAAAGTGCTTGATTTTGTTGGGCAAGAGCGTTAAGTTTATCTGTTAATGGAACTCCTCGAAGGCAAACAATCCATCCTCCCGGCCCTGCAAGCGCGGCAGAGAAAATTTCGGCTCATCTTGATCAAACAAAACCTCAATCCGGCGAAAATACGTGAAGTCATTGCGGCGGCGGAAGAGCAGGCGATTGCGATCAAATATGTGCCGGCGGAAGAGCTCGACGCGATGACGAAGGGGAAATCGCATGGCGGGCTGGCGGCGATTTGCACGGCCAAGCCGAAGTTTGAGATTGACAAACTGATCGAGCTTTGCAAAAAATTGGCCGCGCCGGCGTTTCTTTTGCTCATCGAGGGCACGGAGGATGCGCAGAATCTCGGCTACACGTTGCGCACGGCTGAAGCCCTCGGCGCACACGCGGTTTTGCTCAAAAAACATGTGTGGAATTTCGAGGCGGTTGCAGTGGCACGCGCCTCTTCTGGCGCATTCGAGAGAATGCCGCTGGTGCAGGTGGAAAATGCCGAGAAGGAATTGTTGCCCTTGCAGCGGTTGGGAATAAAATTTTACGGTTGTATCGGCGGGGCGAAGCGGGCGATTTACGACGTTGATCTAACCGGACCGGTGATGTTGGCGATTGGCGGTGAGCGGCGCGGCTTGTCCGGCGCGCTGCGGGAAATGTGTGACGGCTTCGTGCGGATTCCGATGTCGGCAGGTACTGGTTCGCTATCGTTGAGCCACGCCGCAGCGGTGGTGATGGCGGAGGTGATGCGGCAGCGGCGGCAGGTAAAGATTGAAGAAAAAGTTTCTACGATGCCTTCATAAAAATCGGATTCATTGCCTGCCATTGCGCCCATTTTCTGCTTCTGTCGGCGTATTTTGCAATGAGGATTTCTCATAGGCGATGGCCGCAATGTCGTAACCGGTTTCGTTGAAGATATCGTAGGTACGTTCAACAAGAAGATCATCAATCTGTTCTTCAAGCTCATCCGGAACATAAAGCTTTAGCCAGGCATGCTGGCCCTCGTCTCCCGGAATATGCGCGACGAATTCCACATCCGGAGTTACTGTCTTCGCGAGCGCAACCAATTCGTCAAGATATTGTTGTACTCGCCTTTTTGAGATTTTCTTTTTCATTTGTTAAGGACCTCTTCAGCTTTGTAGATGAACTCTTTCGCGTGATTAACCATCCGACGAACCTTTTTAGCTTGGGGAGACTCGAAATGATACTGTGCAAAATTGCGTAAGCGGAAGGCATTGACGAGCCATGTACCAAAACTATTTGGATAACGCTTTCGGTTTTTAATTAACTCCTCTGTGAACTTTGATCGCAACTCAGTGTGTTCCCATGTCGGTCGATCAAAACCCTCGTACGCCAAGGCCGCTCGCGCCGCCCAAAAGAGCGCGGCATACGAGCAAATCGCGCCGGCATTAAAACGGCCGTTTTGAACCGCATAATCGGCAGTCTGCAAAAATTCTTCTGCTCGCGCTAAAATTTCTTTTGGCGTCAAATGCGCCATCATTCCCTCCTCAAAATTGCTTATATCAATATAACTGAAAAAGCTAAATTTGTCAACGTGAAAAATTTTTCACTTTCATCTTGCTTCCTCCGAAGAAAAGCCGTATTTTTGAACAAACCGAAACTATTTTCTCAATTGCGCAAAATATCCAACGCCTCATGGACGACAGCATGATCGAGTCGCTTATCGAAAGTCGCACCGAAAAAGCAGAGAAACTCTCTCCACTCTTCGCGGCCAATTGGCCTGAAATCATCACGCAGGCAGCTTCCCGTCCCGGCGGTGCGCGTTACTATCGTTGCGCGCTGCAAGTAAATACGCCGTTTCAAGACAGCTTCAAAGGCTTTGATTCCCGCCATCGCCGCGGCACCGCGGCTTACCAGCGCGATTATGCGCTGGCGCTGGCGAAGGGTTGCAAAAAACTCGGCATCGACGTGATCGGCCTATGCGACCACAATAGCGTGGATTACGTCGAAACCGTTCGTGACATACTTAGCCAAGAGGGCATCATTGTTTTTCCCGGCTTCGAGGTGGCGAGCACCGAAGGTATTCACATCCTATGCTTGTTCGACCCCGACGCCAACGTCGAGTCTCTCGATCATTTGCTTACCGAATTGGGCTTGCCGCCGCAAGACCGCTGGACCAATGGCAAGGGCCTGGCGCCACGGCAATCGCCACAATCTTTTCCTCAAATTTTAGAGCGCGTGCAGCGCCATCGCCAAGGTATTTGTATCGCCGCGCACGTGGAACGCGAGAACGGCCTGCTGTATGAATGCGCGAAAACGACGCGCGCGCAATATTTTACCGACCACAATCTGCTCGCGGTCCAGATTGCCGGCCGGCACGAAGATTTGAAAGGCTTCTATCGCAAAGTTATTGATGGCGAATACGAGCACTACCAACGGCAACAAACTCTCGCGCTGCTGAATTGTTTGGACGTTTACAACCTAAAAGATTTGGGCGAACCCGTTTGCAGCACCTGGATCAAAATGTCCTCGCCGTCCATCGAAGGCTTGTGGCAGGCTTTTCTCGATCCGGATTCGCGGCTGCGCCTGCTCTCGGAGGAGCCGCCAAAACCTCACGCCGAATTGGTCGCCATTGCCTGGCAGGGCGGTTTTCTGGATGGCGGCATGATTCACTTCAATGAAAATCTCAATTGCCTGATCGGCGGCCGCGGCGCCGGCAAATCCACCGTCATCGAAAGCTTGCGCTACGTTTTGGATCTCGAACCGATTGGCGACGACGCGCTCCAGGCGCATCAGGAAATTTTGCAACAAGTGTTGAGCGAAGACACGCGCATTTCCCTGCTCGTGCGCTCGCACCGGCCCGCGTCGTGCTATTATTTGATCGAGCGCAGCCATTCTCAAAAGCCGCTCGTGCGCGATGAAAACGGCGACGCCTTGCAAATCCATCCCACCGAAATTCTCTCCGGCGTTGAAATTTTCGGCCAGCATGAGATTGCCGAAATTGCCAAGGATCGTGCCAAGCAACATCAGCTTTTGCAGCGATTCCGCGATGCCGAAGCCGCGGCGGAATGCGAGGCGCAAAAACGCGAGCTGCAGCGCAATCTCAAAGCCAATCGCCAGGAACTGTTGCGCACGCAAAATGAGATCGAAGTGCTCACTGAAAAACTCAGCCGCTTGCCGGCGGTCGAAGAAAAGCTGCGGCGCTACAAAGAGCTTGGCATCGAAGTGAAATTAAAAGAGCAATCCCAGCTTGCTGCCGAAGAGGCGCTGCTCAAAACCAGCCGCGAAAGATTTCTCCCGATCAAAAAAGCGCTTGAGCAACTGCGCCGCGTGTCGGCACAAAACGCCGGGCCGTTGGACACGGCGGCATTGGCGGAGCTGCCGAATGCCGATCTTTGGGAGCGGCTAGATGAAGCGTTGGCCGATTTCGATGAAAAAATGCAGGCTTGTTTGGACGAGGCCGGCGCGGCAATCAGCGAGACAGACAAGGAGCTTTTAGAAATTGCCGCAGAATGGCAAAAACGGCGGCAAGAACAACAAGGCGCCCCGGACAAAAACCTGCGCGAGCTTAAAGCCGCTGATAGTGATGCCTTCCTCAAACTGCGTCGCGAATACGAAGCACTGGCGCCGCTCAAAAAAGAAGCCCGGCAGCTCGAGCAACATGCAGAAGATTTAAAATCGCAGCGGCTGGAGCTTTTGCAAGCGTGGGAGGAACTCAAATGGCGTCTCTTCGAGCTTGATCAAGATGCCGCCGAAAAAATTTCGCTCGCGCTGAAAGGGTTGATCTGCGCGCGAGTGGCGAAGGAAGGCAATTTGACCCCGCTTTTCGATCTATTGCTGGAACATCACGACAAGAAATTCCGCGATGCGGTGGCGGGAAAAATCAACGAGGAGCATCCTATTGCGATTACCGACTTCGTCCAGCATATCCGCGACGGCAAAAAGACCTTGCAAGAAATTTACGATTTCACCCCCAAGCGGGCCGAAGATTTGGCTAATCTCTCGATTGAAGAAATTTTTGAGATTGAAGAACTCGAGCTGCCGACCTCGATTTACTTCGAGCTCAACGTCGCCGAAAAAGATCGGCCGCCGCAATGGAAACCGATGCACGCGCTTTCCATCGGCCAAAAAGCCACGGCGATCCTCTTGATTCTCTTTTTGGAGAGCGAAACCCCGCTGGTGATCGACCAACCGGAGGATGATCTGGACAATCGTTTCATTACCGACGTCGTCATTCCCATTTTGCGCCAGGAGAAGCGCCGGCGGCAATTTCTTTTTGCGACGCACAACGCCAACCTGCCGGTGTTGGGCGACGCCGAGCTGATCGTGACGCTGGAAGCCTCCGGAGAGGGCGAAACCCCGACGGGCGCAGCCGGCTCTGCAAAAATTAACGACGCGCACATTGGCTCCATCGATCTTGCCTCGGTGAAATATCAGGTGGAGCAAATTTTGGAGGGTGGTAAGCAGGCGTTTGAGATGCGGCGGGCGAAGTATGGGTTTTGATATGGACATTTACAATCGGAAAAAACGTAGTGAAATAATGTCCAAAATACGCGGGGCTAACACAAAACCCGAACTGGTAGTGCGCAAGACACTTCATTTCCTCGGCTATCGCTTTCGATTACATAGAAGAGATTTGCCCGGCAATCCTGACATTGTCTTGCCTCGATATCGTGCCGTTGTATTTGTGCATGGTTGCTTTTGGCATCAACATGCCAGGTGTGCCAAGTCCAAACTTCCGGCTACAAATGTTCGCTTTTGGGAAAATAAGATTCTGGGAAATGTTCGACGCGACAGACGAGTAATCGCCAAACTTAGACGTTCGGGTTGGCGAGTTCTTGTAATTTGGGGGTGCAAAACGAAAAATGATGCGTTCATCGAAAAACTAATTAGTTTTCTTGAACAGTAGCGCCACAAACCTTTTGTTGCAATCTAAAACCACAGTAAAAAATCGCTAGCGAAACAATTGCAGGGGAAATCAATGCCGAAATCCAAGCATCTAAAATCTACATGAAAACAGCCAAGATACCATTTCGCATGCATCCAAGGGTGTTTTCCTCTTTGGGTGCCGATCTCGTGACCAACGACGTTGTTGCCATTATTGAGTTGGTAAAAAACTCCTACGATGCTTTTGCAAAATGGGTAAAGGTAAGATTTCGAGAATATGACGGCACCGGAGGTTTATGCATTGAAATAGAAGATAATGGCGAAGGCATGAACCGTTCGGTAATAGAGAATGTGTGGTGTGTTGTCGCAACCCCTTACCGTATGATGAATCCAGTCAGTAAAAGCGGGAAAAAGAAGCGAAGAGTCTCGGGAGAAAAAGGCTTGGGGCGGCTTTCCGCAGCGCGGCTGGGTAGCCGTTTGGAAATGATCACTAAATCGGAAAATGAGTCTTGTTGGCAAGTCAGTGTTAATTGGTCCGATTTGGCGCAAAAAGATAGTTTGGAATCTTGCAGTGCTGAAATTGTTGAATATACAGAGGCTCCTCCATTCGGCGATCAAGGCACTTTGGTACGTATCTTAAATTTGAACAGCTCATGGAATCAAACAAGATGGAATGAGCTCAAAGAACAATTATCAAGGCTGGTTTCACCATTTTCCGAAGTTCGTAATTTTGAGATTTGGCTTAGCTTGCCCGGCGAAGAAGCCAAACCCACTGAAATCGAACCCCCCGATTTCTTATTGCATCCGCCGTATGTTATAAAGGGAAAGCTTGACAAGACCGGCCTTGCCCACTGTGAGTACACCTATTCGACCTTTCAAGGCACTAAAAAGAGAACAATCAAAAAAGCATTATGGGCCGACATGAAAACTGTAAATTCTGCCAACGCAGAAACTAAGAGTAACGGCGATCCGGCCTGTGGTCCATTTAATTTTGAGATACGTGCCTGGAATATCGATCGTGATTCTCTGGAAGAAATCGCAGAGCGTTTTGAGTTCAACAAGCAGACTATTCGCAAAGATATTAGGAATTATAGAGGAATTTCAGTTTATAGGGACGGCATATTAGTTTCGCCAAAGTCCGACTCGGCACGTGATTGGTTAGGGTTAGATATTCGACGCGTAAGCCGTATTGGGACGCGTTTGAGTACTAAGTAAGATTTAAATAGTTTATTGACAAATCACTTTGCAGAAAAGGCCGTTTTTATTGGGTTTTTTAGCCACTTTTGTCAAGGAACTTTTTATACTCTACTTAGTCAAGTTGTTGGCTATGCAACAATAACCGCCGACCATAATCCTGAGCTCAGGGATACAAGCGATCGTGAACGACTCGTCGATAAACCCGCCACATCGGATTTCAGGAAACTTCTGATAAAAGTAGTTGAAATTTTGGAAGAAGAGCGGGAGAAAGATCGCCAAGAGGCTAGGCATAAGGAACCTCCCTTCAAAGATTTATTTGCCGCACTGTCAGCCAAAGATCTCGTCGACGAAGTTAGCAGATTAGCCAATGAAGGCAAAAATGCAAGTGAAGTCGTCCCTATAGTCGAGGATTTCAGTACCCGCCTCCAAGAAACCGTAGGACAAATCGAGAGACGATTGATCTACTATAGCCGACTCGCCAGCATAGGCGTCCTTACGGCGATTATCGTGCATGAGGTCAGAAACCAAACGCTTGTTATCGGGAGATTATGCCGTGTGGTACGCAAGTTATTCGTAAACGAAGACTCTTCCGTTAAAAAGATCGAGAGCGATCTCAATCTCACCGAACAAGCGGTTCGATCGCTTGAGCGGGTTGCCGATCGCTTTGCCCCGCTAGCCAGCAGGGCGTTTGGGACACGACGACGCGATTGTGTTCTTGAACACACGATAAAAGAATGCCTAGCCATGCGTGAGCAAGAAATTAAAGCAAAAGGAGTCATCGCCGAATGTATCTCATCATCTCTTGTTACGGTAGCAGTTGATCCCGGCGAGCTTATTGCCGTGCTGATCAATCTTATTGACAACTCCTTATATTGGTTATCGCATCAAAAAGATGGTGAGCGTCGCATTGAATTTCGTGTCTCACCTCTTGCCAATATGCAACGTGCCAAAGTGGAGGCTCATGATTCCGGACCAGGCATTCAGGATGGAGATGAAGAACGAATCTTCTGGCCAGGGGTTACAAGTAAACCGGAAGGGCTTGGCATGGGACTTACTGTTGCTGCTGAAATAGTTGGGCAGCACGGCGGAAAGATGTATTTGATCAAGCCTGGAGTACTAGGTGGAGCAAGTTTTGGGTTTGATCTTCCAATTGCTACGAGGGTAAAATGAACGGCAACATCGAAGAGCGCTTTAGAATCCTTATAGTGGAGGATCAAGATGGTCCGGCGCAAGTGCTGAAAAACACAATTGAAGAGAATTTAGAGTCAGTTGAAATCCAAATCGAAAAATTGCAGCAAGCTCCGTCATCCATGCAGTTGAGTTGGTGCGAGGTTGTCGTTCTTGATCTTTTTCTGGGAAACCCTACTGAAAACAATACTCAAGGCCAGAAAAGATGGGAACAGATTTGGGAAAGAAAATTAGTGCCCGTCATAGTCCATACGGCTGGTGAATGCGAATTGGACCCCGCTATTCCGAATGATAACCCCTTTCTAAAGTGTGTAAAAAAACAGGCGGGAAGCGATGAGCGCGTGGTTGAGTATTTACGCTCGGTAATGCCTCACATCAAAGCTCTTCGTCAGGTTGAATTGGAATTCAACAAGGCGATTCATAGTGTTCTTGAACATGTCTCGCCGTTAATTTGGCAAGCAGAAGCTAATGACCGGCTGTGCCCGGAGTTACTTGTACGGAGCGCCAGAAGACGTTTGGCAGCCATGATGGATATGAAGACGCTCTCAACTGACGAACCCATGCTGAGTTGGGAGCAATACATATATGTGTAAATCGTAAAAAGTCGATTGAGTCGCTGAGTGAACGGTTGTCCTCTGATGTGAACGTTTGTCCTCTGGTAATTTAATTTTTAAATTTTCTCAGTATAAAATTATTTGGTTTTGTAGAGAAT
>JBOHQZ010000051.1:0-15754 GCA_050732275.1 bacterium | reverse complement strand
TGCGGCGCGGCGGTTTTGGGATTCGCGATCATCTTCAGCTTGGCCTCGCGCAATGCCGCAGAATAAGATTTTCCTACCGTAATTTGTCGATACATTTCAATCATCAACAAGCTCGTGTGCTGGTCATAAACCTTCCATAATGAGGCAATGATGTTGCGCGCGCCGGAATAGAGAAAGCCGCGCGTCAATCCCATCAAACCTTCGCCTTTCACGATTTGTCCCGCGCCGGTTTGGCAGGCGCTCAAAACGAGCAGATCGGCGTTCAAATCCAAATTGTAAGTTTCCGCGGAATACAGAATGCCGTCTTCTTTAACCGTGTTATCCTGCGGCTGCGAAAACGCGAGGTTGGATAATTTCGGATTCGTCTCGACCATGCGCCCGTGCGTAGCGAGATGCACGTATTTGTAGCCTTTAATCTGCTGCTTGAAATTCTCTTCCGAAGCTTCTTGCTGGAGAAACGCGCGGCTGCGACCTGGAAAGGACGTCAAAATAGTTTGCACCTCTTGCGCGCTATGGGGAAGCGGATCCAGCGTTTTACCGTCACGGGTGGCGAGAAAAGTCGAATCCGTTTTGGCAACAACCGAAACGGCGGATGAATCTTCCGGACTGTTGCGATAAATCACGTTATTTTTCACAGTTCCATCAAAGACCGGCGCAAAGCCGGCAAAGAGATTGGCGGAGCTGCCGGCGCGGTTTTCTGTTAGGCTTTTCAAAAAAAGTGTGGCGGAATAGTGATATGAAATCTCGTGCTGCTTGATCAAATACGGCAGCGTGCGGTAATCGGCATCGGCTTGCGTGACGACGTTTTCCGTAAGCAAGGCTTCGAACGGAATTTGATGCAATTTGCCGTCTGGAATGATGATCCAATGCGGCTTGTTCGTGAAGCGCGAGGCGAGCGGCTGGACGAGCGTACGATACAACTGCGCGGCGCTTTGTTGATAAGCTATTTTTGAAGTGACCTTCTTGAAAGAATTCGATAATGAAGTCACGACGGCATCAAAAGATGAATCGCGGTCTATGGAAATCGCTTCAAAGGCGTCTTTGGCAACGGCAAACGCAAAAATTGTCTTGTCCCCCCAAAAATATTCCACCAATGCCGTTTTATCATCTAATGTTTTTTGTAGCTCGGCAACCGAGGCGGCTGAAGTTCGGTATTTGAGGGCGTAATATTGGGGGTGATTTTTCTCAAAACGCCCCAGCAATTTTTCGTACTCTCTTGCCAGCGTAAAATAGCGATCTTCATGTTGGCGCAGTCTAACTTTATCCGCTTTCTCGGCTTTCTGTTTTTCTTTTTCTAACTCGGTTTCGTAAAAGGCCAAGTCGATTTTTAAATTCTTTTCTTTCTCCAGCAAGTCTGGCGGGAGACCGGCAAAGTGCTTGGTTTGCGATTCTTGCAGCGCTTGCGCCAAAGCTGCGGCTTGGCGCTTTTCGGCAAAAGAAAATGCCTGCTCTTTGAATTTTGGATCTTTAGCCGTGTGATGCGCCACCAGCGCAACGCGAATGGCGTTTTCATAAACCTCGGAAGCTCTGTCTCCCAGGTACAATTGTGAGCCTTCCGTCCGGTAGCTGCGGCGCGTCTTATCGATCAAGTCCGAGGCAAGCTGATAGGTGGATAATGACGTCTGCAGGTCTTGAGGAGAATGCGATTGCAGCGAGAACAATCGTTCGAAGTTCAACGCTTTCATATGCAACGCCGGAAGCAATTCAACTTCCGAGCGGATATTTTGCAAAGGTGGGTTGGCGTAAACATTCGTATCCGTAAAAGCCGGCGTTACCGATAGAATCGCCAGATGGGCCGACGCAATGCCTTTGGCAAAATTATTTTGTTGACAATAAATCTGGGCTATTCTCCAATAAGTTCGCGCCACGGTCGGGTCATGTTGGCCCAGTGCTTCGCGTCGTATCGCCAACGCTTTGCCGTAATAATCGAGCGCCGCCGACAATTCATTTTTTCGCAAATAAAGCTCGCCGGTGTTGTAATAATTTCTGGCAAAGTCCAAATTTTCATGATCATTTATTTTATAAATGCTTAACGCGCGATTAAAATACGTCATGGCCTGCTCATAATCGCCTTGCAACTGCAGCACGAATCCGATGTTGTCGCAGATTCCGGCAACATTGAAGGAATTTTCACCGTATGTTTGCAGACTGATTTCCAGCGCTTTTTTATAATTTTCGAGCGTCAGGTCGAACTTAAGTTGCTCAAGGTAAACATTGCCAAGGTTTAAATAGGTGCTCCCAACTTCCGGATGATTGGCATCAAAAAGCTTAAGCTTGATGGCAAGAGTTTTCTTCATGAATTCCAGAGCCAGATCAAAATTGCCTTGAAGCAGGTATAAATCTCCCAAGTTTGAGTAGGTTCGCGCCACATCCAGCGTATTTTCACCCAGTACTTTGTATTTGATTGCCAATGATTTGTTAAAATAAATCAGGGCTTTTTCAAAATCAGACTTATTATTGTAAACCACGCCGATATTGTTGTAGCTTTTGGCGACCTCGAGATGATTTTCGCCGAGCGCGTGAATTCTCAAGCTTAAAGCGCGGTTGAAATACTCCAGCGCTTTTTCAAAATTGGGTTGTTCGACATAAACACTTCCTAAATTATGCCAGCTTTGCGCCACTTCGAGATGATTTTCGCCAAGCTGTTTTCTTCCAGTGGTCAAAGCCTGGTTCAGGCAGGCCAGCGCTTTTTCCAGCTCCTTTTTTCGGCGATAACTGTTGCCCAGTTGATTATAGCTTTTGATATATTTTTCCCATAATCGCGGCTGCTGAAGCTGAGTTGCCGTTTTTTCATAAAGTCGGCCGGCTTTTTCATAATAAAAGATCGAGCTGTCGAAACGGGCGTCTTTTACGAATTTTTCCGCCTTGGCAAAATATTGATCGGCGAGAGTTGTATCGTCAACTGCCGGAGCTACGCCAGTTTGGGCCACTGCAATCGTTGCTATCATCAGAAGTACCAGACTCAGCTTGAAGTGAAAGCGGAACATAATGCCTCCTATTTTTGCGATTGATTGACAAAAAATTTTCCCACATACAACGTTTCTCCCCGATCATCGAGCGTCCAATAATAAAGCCCCGGCGCTAAATTTTCTTTAAAATTATATTGCCTGCTTTCGACGGTTGCGGCATGGACGAGATTTTCCCGATTATCTAAAATCTTCAGCTCCAGAGGGCCAGTGAATTTTTCCCCATCCTTTTCCATCTCCCAACGAAATAAGATCTCGCCGGTGAAGTTTTCGCCGATTTTCGGCGCGAAAACAGCAAGAGAAAAATCACCAGATCGGAATGTCTGGCCGACGCGGCTCTCCAAATGCGGAAGTTCCACAAAATTGGCGGCGTAAATATCCGGCGCCTCTTGCCGGCGCAAGAGTTGGGTGATGAAAAATCCAATGAGTAGCACCGCCGCGGCGCCAGCGTAAATCCAAACATTTTGTTTGAAGCGCAAAAATTCGACAATAGACTTGGCCAGGTCAATCGCCGGTTTCGGCGAGCGTTGCCGAGCGTAATCTTCAACAGCCGTCACACGCTCTTCCTTAATAAGCTTGACCATCTGCTCCCGCAGGCGCAGTTCTTCGAAACACTCAGGACAGCCGAACAGGTGAATCTCAAAGGCGTCGGCGTCTTCCGGAGACAGCTTCGCCAGCAGAAAATCGTCAATGCGCTGGTCGCGATCCATGATTTCACATTTCATTGTTCACTCTTCCTCTATTTGAATAATAGCGAAATCAGGGCCAATATTGACAAGCTTTTTCCCATTTTTTGATAAGCTTTACGCAGCAGCTTCAAAGCGTAATGAATCCGCTCGCTCACGCGACGCGAGTGGATGCCGAGCTGTGCGCTGATTTCAGATACGGAAAGCTCTTTAAAATAACGCAACTCCAAAGCTTCCTTATATTGGGGTTCCAGGGCCTTCAGGCAGGCTCTTAACAGCTTTCCCAATTCTTCGTTTTCCAACAGATATTCTTCGCTGGCGACGGCAATTTCTTCGGAAGGAGGAGCGCCATCGAAAATTTTGCTTTCGCGTTTCTCCGTTTTGAACCAGTCGCGGATTTTGTTGTTGGTCACGCCCCATACGAAGGCGTCGAGGGTTTCCCACTTTTCCGGCTGGAAACTGGGTTTGCGCAAACCTTCCAGGATGGCGAGATATATTTCGCCGGCAAGATCTTTGATATCTTCGGAATCCGTTTTGACGTGCCGGCAGATTTTCCAGAGAATGGGGCCTTTGTAGTGGAGAAAAAGCTCTTGCTCGGCGGTGGCGTCACCGGCTTGAATGCGTTGCACCAGACGGAGTTGTCGTTCATCCCTCATGCGCGGATTTCCTTAATACAAACGTCCTATAAACTTTACACGTCGAATCTTAAAACAAAGATAACAAACCGGAGAAGAAAAGCAAGCGCAAATACAGAAGAGTAGTTGGAGACTTTAGTTCAGCTTACAGGGGAGATGTTGCCGGAATGAAAAGATTATTAAAAACTCCGCCCCGTTTCAGAGGCGCGAAAACGGGGCGGAATCAAAGGGGTCTGGTGGACGACATTTGGGAAAAATGGTCAAATTACATTCTGCTTGAAGATGGGCTAATTTATTGTTATATTTACTACGTCAATTCCAATATCAATATGAGCCATGGAGTTAGCGGTTATGAAAGAACCGGAAAGCTTGGCGGAAGTGATGGCGATTTTACGTCACAATAAAAATTTAATGAGTGCAAAATTTGGCGTGCTCAATATTGCGGTTTTTGGCTCTTACGCCAGACACGCACAAAAAACGACGAGCGATGTGGATTTGCTCGTCGATATGAAACCCGAGTACAAAACCTTTGATAATTACATGGAGCTAAAATTCTTTCTCGAAGAAAAATTACAAAAAAAAATCGATTTGGCGATTAAAGAATCCATTCGGGAAGAATTGAAAGCCGACATATTCAGCGAGGCGGTTTATGCCTAAACGAGATTGGACGCTGTCTGTCAAAGACATCTTGGCCAGTGCAAACAAAATTCTCGAATATAGCCAGGGAATGGATCGGGAGGCGTTTTTCAAAGATTCGAAGACTTATGATGCGGTGTTGAGAAACTTGGAAATTATCGGAGAGGCCACAAAGAACGTCCCCGATGAAGTCAGAGAACAATATGCTAATGTGGAGTGGAAAAAATTCGCTGGCTTGCGCGACATTGCTATTCACAATTACTTCGGAATTAATGAAGATATTCTCTGGGATGTGGTCAGCAATAAAATTCCAGAACTAAAAACAAAAATTGCGGAAGTCCTGGATAGAATCAATGTAAAGAATAAGAATTGAAAATGGGCAATATAAAAAATTCAAAATGTATCGGCTCCATATTCGAAGGCAAAAAAACGCCACTTGGTTCACTATAACGAACAAGTGGCGTTTCGATTTCTGCCGGTGCTCCACCCGGGCCGGCTGGCTACGCCCGAGGGTTATTTGACCAATAGCAGTTTCTTCGCGCTGCGAAAACTGCCCGCTTGCAGGCTATATATATAAATTCCGGATGGCAACGGGTTGCCGCTTGCATCCCGGCCATCCCAACCCACTTCGTGGGTTCCGGCTTCCCGTTCTTCATTGGCGAGAATTTTCATTTCACGGCCCATGAGATCGCGAAGCACCAGCTTCACGTGTGAGCGCTCCGGCAGTTGATAAACAATTTTTGTCCCCGCATTAAACGGATTGGGGTAATTGGGCAACAAAGTGAATCGTTCAGGTAGTGCCGCCGCTATTTCGTTGTTTTTCGGCGCGCTTGCTTCCGGCTCGAGACCGGCGCTTTTTGCTACCGTACCCATACCGAATTGGATTACCAACTCCGGTTGGGTGGCGCCTTCCTTCGAGCTATATCGTACCGTCGTCGAGGAAGAATTCTTCAAACCGAAGCTGAACGTGCCATTACCGGTAATCGCCGAGGTCACCTCAAACTCCACCACTTGGTCAACGGTCACGCTGCCAACCGTGCTCAACGCCGTTCCGCTGATGCTCGGCGCATTGTTATAGTTCAAACCGCTCTGCGTCCAGGGTGTGGGCGTCCCCGCATTATTGTTGGAAACCAAATAGACCGAGCCACCGCTGCTACTGGCCACCGTCACTTTCAAACGCAGTTTGGCGCTCAATATCGCGCCACTTACGCCGGTCACCACAAACTTCAAATAGCTGTTGGTAATCGGCGAGGACTGTTTCATGCGCAGCGTCGTCGCCGTGCCAAAGTTCGAGGTAGCTTGGTCGGACCTGACATACGCATCATCCGTGGGGTTGAGCGTTATTGTAATCATATCGTCATCGGTAATGGTGCCCTGGCCTTGGGCATCGGCGAGCGTTGCATTTGTCGAGTTCGAGAGATTGACCAAGAATGTCTCATTCGATTCGGTTACGGCATCGCCGATGACCGGAACCGTGATCGGCTGCGTTGTTGTTCCAGCAGGAAAAGTTAGGATTCCTGAGGCAGCGCCGTAGTCACTACCGGCAGTCGCAGGCCCATTCGCAGTCGCATAAGCCACCGTCACCACTTGGCTGGTGACCTCCGACAAGCTCACGGTGAATACCGTATTCACGGTGCCGATGTTGCCTTCGGTGATGGTCACATCGTTGATGGACAAGCTCGGGAATGCCGGAACCGTTTGAATCACCAACTCCGGCTGGGTGGCGCCTTCCTTCGAGCTATATCGTACCGTCGTCGAGGAAGAATTCTTCAAACCGAAACTGAACGTGCCATTACCGGTAATCGCCGAGGTCACATCAAACTCCACCACTTGGTCAACAGTCACACTGCCAACCATGCTCAACGCCGTTCCGCTGATGCTCGGCGCATTGTTATAGTTCAACCCGCTCTGTATCCACGGTGTCGATGTTCCCAAGTAGTTGTTTGAAATCGAATAAACCGAACCACCGCTGCTGCTCGCCACGGTCACTTTGATCCGCAGCTTCGCGCTCTGCACCGTGCCAGTGACGCCGCTCACCACAAACTTTAGATAGCTATTGGTAATCGGCGAGGACTGTTTCATGCGCAGTGTCGTCGCGGTGCCAAAGTTCGAGCTGGTTTGATCCGACCGCACATACGCATCATCCGATGGATTGAAAGTTAAGATGGTGGCTACGACAAAATCGTTCGTGCTGGCGCCAGTACCGGCAGGATTGGTGACGCCGATCTTGCCGGTGGTCGCACCGGTTGGCACCGTCGCTCGAATCTGCGTGCCCGAATCCATTGCAAAGCTCGTCGCGTTCATCCCATTGAAGACCACGCTCGTCACGCCTATAAAGTTACTCCCTGTAATCGTTACCATCGTTCCCACCGGTCCGCTATTGGGAGTGAAGGTCGTAATTGTTGGCGCCGCTGGCGCGATGATCGCAAACACGGCGTCGCTCACATCCGCAGGGTTTCCATCCGTTGCATCCGAAACTCGCACCAGGCACTGATTCGAAACATTATTGGGGATCGTCCAATTCTCGTTCCCATCATTTGCCGTACTGGCTGTGATCGTTGTCCAGTTGGCGCCATTGTTAACCGAAAATTCCAATTTTACATTCGGCAGCGTTCCCGTTGAGTTCCATGTGATGTTTTGCGCGGCGCCGACCGTCCAGCTCTCGCCGCCGTTGGGGGAAGTCAACGTCAAAGTTGGTGGCGGTGGTAGCGTGGTAAAAAGGAAATCGCCGGAAGTAGCCAAATTATTAGCCGCATCTTTGGATTTGACGCGATAATGATAAGTGGTATTGGCTTGCAAGCTCGAAAGTGTCACCGTATGCGAAGTAACCAATGCCGTATTCAGCGGCGAAGACAAGCCATAACTCGTGGTCAAGCCATATTCCACTTGCGAGTCGCTCGCCTCATTCGTCGTCCAATTGATCGTCGCTGATGAAGTTGTGACGGCGGTTGCTGCAACGCTCGAAATCACCGGCGGCGTGATATCAAGCGCCGCCGTCGTCATAATCAGCTCCGGCTGCAAGTTCGTTGATTCACGGGAATCAAAGGAGACCAAATTTGCACCGGTGCCAACGAGAGCAAAATTGTACGTGCCATTTCCGTTGACCGCCGTGCTAACACTTATTTCGTGCCACTGCCCGGCTTGCACGCTATTGATGGCGCCTAATTGTTGTCCTGTGACATTGGGTTTGGTCCGCCAAGTTACGGCGCTTTCATCCCAGCTCGCATTCAGCACACGCAGGATTCCGCCGCTGTTGCCGGATTGCCGGCCGTGCAAGCGCAAAATGCTTTGCGTGATATTCCCATTCACACCGGTGATATTAAAACGCAAATAAGATTCCCGGCCGGCGCCGCCGAGCAAATTCATCCAGCCATAATTGCCATAATCACGCGTCGTTCCATATAAACCAGCCTGCTCAACGTAGGCGTCGGCGACGGGTTTGAAAACGTAAGTTCCACTCTCCGCAGTCGTGAAAATCTGATCTGCGGTTGTCCTGATCTTTCCAGCGTTATCGAGGGCGACAATCCGGTAGTGATAGGTTTGATTGGAAACCAGATTCGCCAGCGTCGTTGCAAAGGTTTGCGCGGGCGGGCCGAGCACCGCGGATTTCTGGCCGTAAGAATTGGTCGGGCCATATTCGACATAGCACGCCGCCGGCTCGTCGGTGGTCCACGCCAGCCGTGCGCCATTGACGTAGAGATCGCTCGCGGTGATATTTCCCACCAACGGCGGCGTTTGATCCGTGGCGGAGACAGCTTCCGTCACGACAAGATTCGAATAGATCGGGCCGACGATGGCCGGATATTGGTTGTTTTGAAAATTGGTGATCAGATCCGCGCTCACGGTAAAATCACGACCGACAAAAAGATAGCGCAACTGCATTTTTGCGGTATTGGTGTGCGTCGCATATAGGACGCCGTCGCGGAAATATTGCAATTGATTACCATTCCAAGCCACTTTGATCTGATAGGTTTGTGACAAATTCCAGGAGTCAAGCACTCTGGTTTCGATTTCATTGGCAATATACGTCCACGACAGCATCTTGACGCCGGGATCATAATTGGAGCCGGCGTGCAGATCCCAAACCGTTTCCTGGTTTTCAACCGGGTGGTGGTTGCCCCAGGGATTGCGGAACATGCTCAAGAAATGATGCCGGGCATGTGTATTTTGCGCGCCTGGACTAAAGTTGCGCACGTGCACTTCGCAAGCGCCGCTTTCAATGTACCGGCCAAGATCGTAAACGATCATGTCATTCACGCCGGTGACCTGCCAACCGCCACTAACAAACTGCCCTCCAGACCGGCTCCCAAGCGTACCGTTGTTCAGAGCGTCTTGCAGCACCGTAATATTATTTCCGGGAGCACTCGTCTGAAAAACAAAATCACCGCTGGCCGCCGGATTGCCGGCCGTGTCTTTGGATTTAACGCGATAATGATAGGTCGTATTTCCCGCCAGCCCGAAAAGCTGCACCGAATGTGAAGTGACCAAGTTGGCATCGAGCGGGGTAGTATTGCCGTAGCTCGCCGTCAAGCCATATTCCACTTGCGAGTCGGCCGCTTCATCGGTTTGCCAGGTTATTTGCGCGCTGCTACCGGTGATATTTTGCACTGCCACCGCGCTGATTTGTGGCGGCTGGGTATCAGTGCTCTGCGAAGTGATCGAAAAATCATCTACCACCAGCGCACCATTTGCCCAAGTTTTGTAGCCGGCCAGCTCGTAATAAAACGGCGTATCCAACGTATAGCCCGGCAATGCGAACGTTTCGTTATAAGTATCCGTCCACGTTGCGCCGTCGAGCGAAGCGTCGAAATGAATTTTGGTGTCGTCACCGCGCAAGCGTAAAAACACGGCGCCGTTGATCACCAAATTGCCGGTGACATCGATTCCACTCAGCGCGCCGTTCTTCTTCCATTCCACGTATAAACGATAGGGGCCGCTCGAGGTGTTGCGATACGTGTAAAATCGGTAGAAATTTGCTTCGTTGTAGATGCCGTAAATGGAAGACAAATTGTAGGTCGGACTCATGCCCGCGTCGCCGTCGTTATTCGGCTGGATCACTTTGACGGCGATCGTCGTGTTGCGGGCGGGATAAGCGTTGCGGGTGACGACGCAGCCGCTTTGGTAGGCCGAATTTTGCGTGCGTAACTGTAACGCATTGTTGATGACAGCCGCTTGATTGCCGGCGTTGGTCCCCAATCGCCACTTGTTGAGATCGAGCGTGCTGTTATTGAAATCATCTGAAAAGACCGTCACGGCTGCCGCGAGGTAACTCGGTGCGGTTTGGCTCTCGATTTTGCCGGCGGCCATTTTGGTTTTGAAGCCCCGATCGATGTTTGGCTTTGAGGAGAACTCTACATAAGTTTGTGAGAACGCAGGCATTGCGCCCAAGAGCAAAACCCCAATGGCGGCAAAGCCCGGATAGAGCAAAAAACGACGAATCCCTTGACCTTCCATGGTTGCCTCCCTGCGAAGTTGTTCGTGCGATGTTGTGTAGATCTAAATTGGACCCGACCCTTACCCAACCGACGGCGAGATATTCAAACTATACCGATGGAAATTAGGCAGGCCAACAGTGGGCGTTGGAAAAACCCCAGTCGTTTCCCGGCTTATTGCCTGAAAGGATTATAGACCTAAAACTTCAGATGAGAAGACCAATATCTTCAGCCCTGCCTAGCTTTTCTATCGATTCGATTATCCCAAGAACGCGGTCCTCGGTAAGCTTCAAAAAAGTGGGAAGTCCTCATTGTCGAATTTTTAAAAATAAAGAATTTGAATGTAAAGGGCAACTAAAAAATTTGTAAAAATGTAAGCCCTCCATTATTGGTGGAGTAGGCCACCGCCCGGACGATTACCCTATGGCTGAGGCATTACGTAAAAATAAAAACGCCGCTCGTCAGCCTCAGTCGAACGAGCAGCGTTAATTATTGCAAACTGGCCGTTGGCGGGCTTTACTTCGCCATCAACATGCGGCGCACTAACTGCGACCAAGCGCCGCCCTCTTTGCTGCGATAACGCAAACGCAGCAGATAAACGCCGGTACTCAAGATGCCTCCTTCCCGATTACGACTGTCCCACGTGATTTCGTAACTCCCAGCCAAACGCGATCCGGCCATCAATTCTTTCACTTCGCGGCCGGCCAAGTCATATACCGCAAGATGGATTTCGACGTCGTGCGGCAAAGCCAGGCTGATCCGCGTGGCGGCATTGAAAGCAGACGTCCGTAGGGGATTCGGATAATTTTGCAGCGAGAAAGCCGTCGGAATCGGCGCGGTGGCTGACGCGTGGTCATTAGGCTTGGCCGCAAAACCGCTCGCGTTGCTTTTCGTAATCGAAAAATCGTCGATCACCAGCACACCCCTTGCGTTCGTGTTATAAGCCGACAATTCGTAAAAAAATGCCGCATCCAAAGTATAGCCCGGCAAGCCAAACACTTCCGTATAAGTGTCCGTCCAGGTGGCGCCGTCCAACGAAGCTTCAAAATGAATATTGGTGTCGTCAAATCGCAAGCGCAGATAAACCGCGCCGTTGATCACGAAATTGCCGGTGACATCAACTTCATTGGTAACGCCATTCTTTTTCCATTGCACATACAAACGATGCGAGCCGGCGCCGCCGCTGCGATAAATATAAAACCGATACCAGTTGGCTTGCTCGTAAATGCCGTATCGTGAAGCTAAATTCGCCGTTGTCGGACATACGCCCAGATCGCCGTCGTCGTTCGGCTTCACAACTTTCATGCTCACAACGGTGTTGCGCGCGGCGAAGGCATTCCGCGTGATAACCCAGCCGCTCTCCGTGCCCTGCGAGCGCAGCTCGAGCGCGTTGTTGGCTACGGTTGAATTGTTGCCGGCGTTCGCGCCCAACTGCCACAAGAGCGTATTCAGCGCGCCGCCGTTAAAATCATCCGCCAGCAACGTGCGGTCCAAAAGCGTGGTGAAAGTGCTGTCATTGGAAATCGTTTCGTTATTCGACGCATCACGGCTGCGCACGCGGAAATGATATGACGTGGTGTCGGTTAGTCCGGCCAGCCAAAGACGGTGCGTGGTGACGAACTTGTCGTCCGAGGCCGGCAATCCGTAATCGATGGTCGCGCCGAAATCAACCACCGACGTCGCCGGCTCGTTCGTGTTCCAGCGGACGAGGGCGCCGTTTGCAGAAATGCTGTCAACGCGCACGGCAGAAATAACCGGCGGAACGGAATCGATGGCCGTCGTGGTAAAAGTGAAATCACTTGAAACCGTGTTATTGTTCACCGCATCACCACTCCAAACGCGGAAATGATAAGTGCTTTCGGGTTGAAGCTGTTGCAACGTCACACTATGGCTGGTGGCGAAATTGGTCTCGTAAGGCGTTCCCTGGCCGTAATCGGACGTGAGTCCATACTCGACTTGGCGCGTCGCCGGCTCGTCGGTTTGCCAAACGATAGTCGCACTCACGCCGGTCAGGTTGGTCGCCTGCACATTGCTGATAACTGGTGGCGTCGCGTCGGCGGCGGCCCAACGAATGCGGTAGACATTGCCTTGTGTTTGGCCGTTGGCGTCGAAACCGTTCTCGCCATAGAGGTCGGTAAAATAAAGTCCATCCGGACCGGACGTCACGCCGATAACCGTTGCCACGCCGGCGCCAACGTAATCGAGAAAAAGCGAATCGCTCACCACGTTGCCGTTCTGATCGAGCACGAAGCGTTGAATTTTTTTGCCGAGCAAAGCATATCCTTGTTGATAAGGCGGACCCGACAAGCCGGCAAAAAGCTGGCCGCGATAAGCCGCCGGAAATGCGGTCTCGTCCATAAAATCGATCGCCACCGGCGCGACAGTGGGATTCCACAGGAAAATCGCGCCTTTGGTCAGATCCGGCGAATTAAGGTTCCAACCATAATTCTGGCCGGGAAGAATTTTGGCGAGGCGATCATTGTTTTCCGGCCCGTTGTCGCTGATATACAGTTTGCCATCTGCGGATCGCCAGGCGGCGCCGAATGGATTGCGAACGCCGCTGGCATATATGTAACTATTGGAGAACGGATTGTCCGGCGGGATGCTGCCATCGAGATTCATTCGCAAAATTTTTCCGCGCCGCTCGTTAAGGTCCGGCGCGGCATCGGCCGTCCATCCGTCGCCGACGTTCACGTACAATTTTCCATCCGGGCCGATGGTCAAAGCCTGGATTTGATGCGAAATTCCGGCCGGAATGCCGGAAAGAATGACGGTTTGCGTGGCCGCGGTGTGGCCGCCGTCCGTGCTATGAAAGCGCACGACCCGGTTGAATTTAAAGCCGCCCTCATCATACGCCATCGCTGCGAAAACGTCGCCGCTGATGGGATCGACCGTGACGCCGGTGACACCCATTTCGCCGCTGCCGGGAAATTCGCCGGTGGGCGCGAAATTCAACAAGCCGGTGGCATACGTTTGCTTTTGGAAATTGCGCTGCACCATCACGATGTCACCGTACAACAACGTCACGTAAAAATATGGATCCGCCGGATTGGGTCCGGGATTCGGCACGAACGCGAGGTTCACCGGCAAGTGCAAGCCGCTCAAGACGTTTTCGATTAAAAATCCTGCAGGCAATTGCCAATGATCTTGCGTGTTGAACACTTCGAGGCTGTATGCGCGATCGAGGGTGGCGGCCGGTGTCTGACTGTCGCTGACACGAATGATGAAGTTGTAAGATTCCGCCCTGGTTGGAACGCCAAAAATATTTCCGGAGGCGGGATCGAGGGCAAGGCCGGGAGGAAGCGATCCATTCAATACACTAAATCGATAGGGTGGCAATGCGCCCCAAACGGTGAGGCCGGCGCTGTAAGCAATATTGATCTCGGCATTGCCGAGCGACGCCGTGCGGAATTGTAAAGCCGCGTAAGGCGGAACCGGCACGGTGGTGGCGCCCTGATCGATCCATCGTCCGATCAGCTCGATTTCGTCCGCAGACAAGCTGCCCATTTTGCTGCCGACCGGCGGAGCCGAATTGGTGAGCTTCTCGAAGAGCCAACTGATGGTGCGGTCACCGGGCTGCACGCGTTGCCATGGCGAATATTCCGTGCTCGGCACGTTGACGATATTGCCATACGCCTGGCCGGGGAGCAAAACCAACCCGGCGGGCGCCGTCGCGCCTTGATGGCAGCGCGCGCAATTATTCGCAAAAATTTCTTCGACGTTGGCATACGCAACGTTGCTGCTTTGCGGCGGCTGCGTATTCGGTGCCGGCGCGCTATAACTATTGATCGCAAAATCATCCACCGTTGGCACGCCATTCAAGGCGGTGTTATAACCGGCCAACTCGTAGTAAAACGGCGAATTTAACGTATAGCCCGGCAAGCCGAATGCCTCGTTGTAGGTATCGATCCAGCTCACGCCATCCAAAGAAGCTTCAAAATGAATAAGGGTGTTGTCAAAACGCAAGCGCAGATGCACCGTGCCGGTAATCACCAAATTGCCGGTGACATCCAAACCGTTATCGACGCCGTTCTTTTTCCATTGTACATACAGTCGATACGTGCCGCTATGGCCGTTGCGATAGATGTAAAAGCGGTACCAATTCGCTTGATCGAAAATTCCGTACGGCGACGACAGATTGTACGTCGGACTGAGGCCGAGATTGCCGTCGTCGTTGGGGGTAGTGACTTTGACGCTGACCGTGGTGTTGAGCGCGGCGTAATTATTCGCTGTGATAATCCAGCCGCTGACGTTGCCGCTGGCGCGCAGCTCGAGCGCGTTGCTCGCCACTGTCGCTTGATTGCCGGCGTTGGTGCCTTTGCGCCAATTATTGCCATTGAGCGAGGCGGCATTAAAATTGTCGGCAAAGATCGTGCTGGATTGTCCGAGCGTCATAAATGTAAAATCGCCGCTCGTCGTCAGATTGCCCGCTGCGTCTCTGGATTTGACGCGATAGTGATAAGTCGTGTTGGCTTGCAAGCTCGATAATGTCGTCGTGTGCGAAGTCACCAACGATGAGTTGAGTGGCGAAGATGAGCCGTAGCTCGTGGTTAGACCGTATTCAACTTGCGTGTCGCTTATCTCAGTCGTCGTCCAGCCGATTGATGCTGTTGTGGAAGAAATACTGGAAGCAGCCACGTTAGAAATCACCGGCGCTTTATGATCGGCCGGCATGCCGTCAATTGTGACGGTCTGGTTGGCGGTGACATTGTGGAGCGTAACCGTCGAGCCATCGAGAAATGTGACAACGACGTCCGCAGCGGTCAACGCGCCGAGGCCGAAATGCAAAACCGGCGCGTCCTGCCCGAGATAACCGTTGTTACTGCGTGATTCGCGCATGCCAATCAAAGCGCCTCCGGCCTGGTTGGGCGGATAGACGCGAGTTTTAGCGCCATAAGCACCGGCCTGTCCTTGCGGTGAGATGAGCCGTACTTTCAGCCAGTTGCCGGCATTGAAATCATTTCGAATCAGCCAATTCCGCGATCGCTTGCAGCCTATCGCAAAATCCAAATCACCGTCATTATCGATATCGGCAAAACCGATGGCGCGAGGATCATCGATGCCGGTGATGGAGATGGCGGGCCCAGCACTGAAAATCCCGCTGCCATTGTTGAGATAGCAAACTTCGTCGCCGGCGAAAACCAAATCCACATCGCCGTCGTTGTCCAAATCGGCAAAACCACCCATGTAGCCGTCAGTGTTGGCGAAGCTCTGCACAAAGCTGAACGCGCTGCCATTGTTGCGATATAAATGCCCTTCATTATCACTCGCCAAAAGCATATCAAGGTCGCCGTCGTTGTCGATGTCCGCCGTCGTGATGCCGTCACCGGCGTTGTGTGCAATGCCAATGGAAGCCGGCGTAATCTGGGTGAAAATTCCCTGGCCATCATTGCGCAGAA
>JBOHQZ010000050.1:0-15781 GCA_050732275.1 bacterium | reverse complement strand
GATAATAGCTGTGTCGTGAGAAAACGGTGAGAACAAGAAATCATTATGCTGACGAGCTATATCCATGCGGCCTTGCGTCTGGCAAAATATGAAATTTTGCCTGATGACGGAACATTTTTCGGCGAGATTCCCGGCTTCGGTGGCGTTTATGCTAATGCGAAAACGCGCATGGCCTGTCGAGAAGAATTGCAGGAGGTTTTGGAAGAGTGGATTTTGTTGCGGGTTTCCCAAAATCTTGCCTTGCCCATTCTTGACGGCATTGAACTGGCTTTTAAGAAGGTGGCCTGATGTCTCGCATTAGCCCGATGAAACGCAAAGCGCTGATCCGATATCTGCAATACCTGGGATTTGAAGGCCCCTATTCCAGCGGAAAACATCAGCTCATGCTCAAAGGTGATGTGACTTTGCGATTGCCCGATCCTCGTCAGCGTGATGTCGGCAAAGAGCTATTGGCCAGGATATTACGGCATGCTAAAATTAGATGGAAGATGCTTTATACGGAGTCGGCACGAATGGAGCGGTTTCAAAAAGTTTTGGAGAAGAAATTTTCGCCCAAGGGGATCCTTCTCGAATCCGGCCGTGATGGAAGCGTCTGGGGCCATATCATTTCCAAATCCTTTGATGGCCAGGACAGTGAGAAACGCCTGCAAAGAATTTGGAAGCTTTGTGATAAGTATCTCGATAAGGAAGATCGCTCCCGTCTCGGTTTGATCATGCCTTTGACTCCGCTGGAGAAAAGGATGATTATTGACGACGAGGATGATGATTAAAGATAAATTTCGAGGTCTGGCAAAAATCTAACCCATTTTCAGGAAAGCGCAGGTACAAAATGAAACTGGCAGGAATTCTTTGGACCGTTCTACCGATCCTATTTATGGCCGCGGCTGTATTGGCACAAAGCCCGCAAGTCCGCGTCACGGTTTACAACAACAATCTCGCCCTCGTACACGAGACGCGACAGATGGACTTGCCGAAACCGTCGGGCCTCTGCTCGTATCGCGATGTCGCCGCTTATATCGACCCGACTTCGGTGCATTTCAAATCCGTGTCCAACCCCGAAGCCGTGCGGGTGTTGGAGCAGAATTTTGAATACGATCTCGTCAGCGCCGACAAAATTTTGCAGCGCTATCTCGATCAAAACGTGCGGCTGATGAGCAAGCAGGGCAACCCCATCGAAGGCAAGCTGCTGAGCGTCGGCGGCAATGTGGTTTTGCAAGCCGCCGACAACTCGATCCGCATTTTGAACAACAGTGAGATCGTTTCCACCGAGCTGCCCAAATTGCCCGAGGGCCTGATCACCCGGCCGACGCTGGTTTGGCAGGTGCAAAACAACGGCCCGGCCAAGCAGATGGTGGAAGTGTCTTATTTGACCAACGGCATGAATTGGCATGCCGAGTACGTCGGCGTGTTGGATGCCAACGACCAAAACATGGATCTCGCCGCGTGGGTTTCGATCGAAAACAATTGCGGCGCCTCGTATCAAGACGCTAAAATTTTGCTCATCGCCGGTGATATTCATCGCGCCGAACCGCCGATACGGCCAATGCGCAAGCAAGTGATGGAAATGGCTATGGCTGCCGCTCCGGATTTTGAAGAGAAAGAGTTTTTTGAATATCATCTTTACACGCTCACGCGCGCGGCCACGCTCAAAGATCGCCAGCAAAAACAGATCGAGCTTTTCCCCGCCGCCAGAACGCCGGTCACCAAAGAGTATACTTACGACGGCGCGAGAAATCAGAAAAAAGTCAATGTGACCATCACGTTCAAAAATAAAAAGGAGGGCGGACTCGGCATCGCGTTGCCCGCCGGCAAAGTGCGCCTTTACAAACCGGAGGGAGAGGCGCAGGTTTTAGTCGGTGAAGACGCCATCGATCACACTCCGCGTGACGAAGAAGTGCGGCTCAAAGTGGGCGACGCCTTCGACATCGTCGGCGAGCGCACGCAAGTGAGCTATCGCCAGGCCGGCGAGCGCGCCAACGAAGAGAAAGTGAAAATTTCGTTGCGCAACCACAAAGACGCCGCGGTGACCGTCATTGTCGTCGAACCTTTTAGCGGCGATTGGACGATTCGCGAGCAGACGCTGCAACACAAGAAGAAAGACGCCAACACCGCGGAGTGGCGCGTGCCGGTGCCGGCGAGAGGGGAGGCGAGCTTGGAGTATACGGTGTTTCGGACGTGGTAAGCGATGGACATTTTAGTTCAAATAAAACGCCTTGTTTTAAACGGCAAAGTTTACTTTACCAAAAAAGCCACGGCTGAAATGAAGGCTGATGGGCTTACACGCGCCTTAGTGTGCGAAGCTATAGTGAGTTCATCGTTAATTACAAAAACGGTACGCTCTCGCAATCCGGATTCAGGCGAACGTGAAAAACTGTACGTCATCAAAGGCTTGACCTACGATGGCCTGTTGATTTACACATAGGGAAAAATTGCAAAAATTGCTCAGCAGGAAATATTTTATGTCCTCATCTCATCGAAGCGGTCAACGGATTAAAGAGACTGATTTGCAGGCGGTCTCGAAAACCACCTATGTCTGCCCGCAATGTGGCAAGCAAAGAATGCGGCAAGTCGCCGGCCCTTGTGAGTTCGACGATGGCGACATCATACCGCATTTGGAACGCATGCATTGCTTTGCTTGTGGCTCCGATTTCTTTGATCCTCAGGCAATGGACGTCATTGAAGAATTCTGGAAAACACAAAAACAAACATCGAAGCGCATAAGGCGTGCGAAGAAATCCAGCACCGCCATTTACAGCACAGTTGGATAAATAGAACCGCTCGCGGATGAACACGCCCGCCCCACAAGATTTGACGCAAACGCCGCTCCGCCGCTTGCGCGGTCTCGGAACGCAGCGCACCGCAGAGTTGGAGAAGATCGGCTTGAAAGCCGTCGCCGATTTGCTTTATTATTTGCCGCGGCGTTATCTCGACCGCACCACCATCGTCAAATGCCGCGATCTGCGCGAAGGTTTGGAAGCGACCGTCGTCGGCAAAATCGCCAG
Source organism: bacterium (assembly GCA_050732275.1). GTDB lineage: Bacteria > Zhuqueibacterota > Zhuqueibacteria > Zhuqueibacterales > Zhuqueibacteraceae > Zhuqueibacter. The sequence goes on along the minus strand of JBOHQZ010000050.1, from coordinate 12,779 downwards.
CACGCGCTTGACGCAATTTGGCCGGCGGCCGCGCTTCGAGCTGGTGTTGGCGGACGGCACCGGTTTTTTGCGTTGCGTGTTCTTTAACAAAGCGAGTGTTTGGCCGAAAATTTTCAGCAAGGGCGAGAATGTCGCGTTTCATGGCAAGGTCACCTTCTACGACGGCTTCACGATGGCGCATCCGGATTTCGATAAGCTCGGCGAAGAAGGTGAAGCGCGTTTTTTGCACACGGGTACAATTATTCCGCTGTACCGCTCGTCTGAATCTTTAGGCAAGGTTGGATTGGATAGCCGCGGCTTTCGTCGCATCTTGCGCGTCGCCGTCGATGATTTTGCGCCGAAATTGAGCGATCCGCTGCCGGAAGGTTTGCGGCTGCGCTATCATTTGCTGCCATTGTCCGAAGCGATGGCGCAGGCGCATTTTCCGGAAAACGAGGACACGCTCAAGCGCGCCACCGAGCGCTTGAAATTCGACGAGTTGTTTTTTCTCGAAGTCTTCCTCGCCTTTCGCAAAGCTGCGGAGGAAAGCGAAGAAAAGGGCATCGAGTTTACGGCGGTGGGAGAGCGCACGTGGCAGTTGGTCGAAAAACTGCCGTTCAAGCTCACCGAGGCGCAGCGCCGCGTCTTGCGGGAAATTCGCGCCGATATGAAATCGCCGAAGCCGATGCACCGCCTGCTGCAAGGCGATGTCGGTTCCGGCAAAACCGTCGTTGCGCTCATCACCATGTTGATGGCGGTCGAGAACGGTTATCAAGCTGCGCTCATGGCGCCGACGGAAATTCTCGCCGAGCAGCATTACATCACCAGCCGCCAATTTTTGGAAGATCTCGGCGTCAAAGTGGCGTTGTTGGTTGGTAAGCAAAAGAAGAGTGAGCGGGAGGCGATTCTTGCCGATATCACCGAGGGCCGCGCCAATGTGGTGATCGGCACGCATGCGCTCATTCAAGGCGGGGTGGAGTTTCAGAAGCTCGGCTTGGTGGTGATCGACGAGCAGCATCGTTTCGGCGTCATGCAACGCGCCGCGTTGCGCGAAAAAGGGTTGCGGCCCGACGTGCTGGTCATGACGGCGACGCCGATTCCGCGCACGCTGTCGATGACGCTTTACGGCGATCTCGACGTGTCGATTATCGACGAATTGCCGGCGGGGCGGCAGCCGATCACCACTGCATGGCGGCCCGGCAACGTGCGACGGCAGATTTATGAATTTGTCCGCAAAGAAGCGAGCAACGGCGCGCAGGTGTATATCGTCTTTCCTCTCGTTGAGGAAACGGAAAAAAGCGATCTCGCTGCCGCCACCGAAAGCTACGAAACATTGCGCAAGAGCTTCTTTCGTGATTTTTCCATCGCGCTGCTGCACGGTCGCATGAAGCCGGCGGAGAAAGAAGCGGCGATGATGGCCTTCAAATTCGGCGAAACTAAAATTCTCGTGGCGACCACGGTGATCGAAGTCGGCGTTGATGTGCCCAACGCCACGATCATGGTCATCGAACATGCCGAGCGCTTCGGCCTGACGCAACTGCATCAACTGCGCGGCCGCGTCGGACGCGGTGAAAAAAAATCGTATTGCATTCTCATCGCCGATCCGGCCGAGAAACAGAACGGCGAGGATTTGGGCGCCGACACGCGCAAGCGCCTCGAAACCATGGTGGCGACGAGCGACGGCTTTCGCATCGCCGAAGTCGATCTCGAATTGCGCGGCCCCGGCGAATTTTTCGGCACGCGCCAGCACGGCTTGCCGGAATTGAAGATCGCCGATATCGTGAAAGACGCGAAAACGCTTTTTGCCGCCCGTGATGAGGCGTTTGCGTTGGTAAAACAAGATCCGCTGCTCAAAAAAACTGAACATGCCGCGATTCGCGAGCATTTGTTGAAGCAATATCGTGACCGATTGGAGTTTGTACATATTGGGTGAACGCGTTCGTAGTAGTCCCTTCAGGGACAGGATTTAGGTGGAAGGAAAATGCCTGAAGGCATCACTACGAACCAAAACGGAGCGAAGGAAATATGGAGAATTTAACCCCCGAGCAAAAGCAGCAAGCCTTGTTCATGCAATTGGTGCTGATGTTCCACCAAGCGGCTTGGCAGCAATTGGGCAAAATTCCCAATCCGATGACCAACAAAGTCGAGCGCGATCTCGAGCAGGCGCGCACGTCCATCGATCTGCTCGACATGCTCAAAGCACGCACGCAAGGAAATCTCAGCGAGGACGAGGCCCGCGTGCTCGAACAAGTGCTGCGCGAGCTGAAATTGAATTTTGTCGATGAATTAGACAGAGAGAAAAAGGAACAAAAAGAAAAAGTTACGTCATCACCATCTGATAAATGAAGGCCAACGGATAAAAAAGCGACCAACGGATGAGAAATATTGCAATCGGTTGGCCGTTGTTCCATCCGTTGGGCAAACTTTTTTGTGTTTAAAATGCCCACGAAGGAGAATCATATCCCATGTCGCACCGCAAATTGAACGCTATTATCGCAGGAGTCATTTTCGTCATCAGCTTTTTGACTTACCTGAGCACGCTGGCGCCCACCACTTCGTTTTGGGATTGCGGCGAGTTTATCACGTGCTCGTACATTCTCGGCGTGCCGCACCCGCCCGGATCACCGCTGTATATTCTGGTCGGCCGCCTCTTCAGCATGTTGCCCACCTCCGCCGATATCGGCGTGCGGGTGAATTTGATGTCGCCGATCGGCAGCGCGTTCACCTCGATGTTGACTTATCTCATCATCGTGCAGCTTGTCATGCAGTGGAAAGGCCAGCCGCGCAACTGGAGCGCCACCGACCGGCTGGCGGTTTACGCCTCCGGCATCATCGGCGCGTTGGCCTTCACCTTTTCGGACAGCCAGTGGTTCAATTCGGTCGAAGCGGAAGTTTACGGGGCTTCGATGTTTTTTACCGCTATCGTCATTTGGCTGATTTTGAAGTGGATGGAAAACGCCGAGTCGGCCAGCGCCGATCGCTATTTGATAATTATCGTGTACTTGATGGGTTTGTCGATCGGCGTACATTTGCTAAATCTTTTGGCATTGCCACCTATTGCCATGATTATTTATTCCAGGCTTTCCAAAGCGCCAAAAAAAGACGCCTTCCAGGAATTTATCATGATGTCACTCGTTGCCGGCGCCGGCGCTTTGACCGTTGGCCTCATCAACAGTGGCATCGTCAAGGGCATACCAGCCATCATAAAAAATTTGGGTTTCAATTGGCTCGGCGTCATTTTACTTGCGCTCACCGGTTTCATGGTGTGGGCGATTAAAGAAAAGAAACGCCTCGCAGCGCTCGGTTTTACCTCCATCGTTCTCATCGTTTTGGGTTATTCCACTTACACCGCGCTGTTCATTCGTTCCGGCCTCGATCCGGCGGTGGATGAAAATAATCCCGATAATCCCGCGCGTCTGGTGAGTTATTTGAATCGCGAGCAATATGGCGATTGGTCGATCACCGACCGCCGCGCGCCGCTGTGGGAATATCAGATCAAAAAAATGTTCATCCGCTATTTCAACTGGCAATTTGTCGGCAAAGGCACGACGCTCGACAACGAGGGCCGGATTGTCGAGACCTACGCTTTGCGCGGCTTATGGGGATTGCCGTTTCTGGTTGGCCTTCTCGGCATGTTTCATCATTTCAAGCGCGATTGGCGGCGCGCTTATCCGATTCTCATGTTGTTTATCATGACCGGATTTGCGATTATCGTTTATCTCAATCAGGAAGACCCGCAGCCGCGCGAGCGTGATTACGCCTATACCGGCTCGTTTTTCGCTTTTGCGCTGTGGATCGGCATCGGCGTGACGGCATTGGTCGATATGACCAAAGAGTTGCTCACCGGCCGCAGCGCCAAAGCAGCCGCGGAGAATCGTGATGGCGCGCGCTCGAACCGTGAGGAAACTGGGGCGCCGGCCGGGCTGGCGTGGGCGCTCTCGGCGCTCGTTTTCGTCGCCGTGCCGGTCAACATGTTCAAGTTCAATTATCACGAGCACAATCGTCAGGGCAATTTTGTCGCTTACGATTATTCCTACAACATTTTGCAATCCTGCGAGCCGAATGCCATTATTTTCACGAACGGTGACAACGACACGTTCCCGCTGTGGTTTCTGCAATACGTTTACAATATCCGCCGTGACGTGCGCGTGGTGAATTTGAGCTTGTTGAATACCAACTGGTACATTAAGCAATTACGCGACGACGAGCCGCGCCTTGCCATCAATCTCACCGATGCGCAGATCGACGCTTTGCAAGCCATTCCGTGGGAAAAGAAAACCGTCGCGATCAAAGTTCCCAGAACGACCTACGAGCAATATTACGAAAACACCCTGCGTCTGGATTCGACCTTGGTGCGCGATGAGAATCCGGCAGTTCGCATCGAGGTGGCGCCGACTTTGTATGGCCAGGGCGTGCGCGTGCAGGATTTGATGATCTTGAAAATTCTCGACGACAACCAATTTCGCCGGCCGGTTTATTTCGCCGTCACCGTTTCGCCCGACAATAAACTCAATCTTGACTCTTACATGCGCATGGACGGCCTGGCGTTCAAAGTGCTGCCGGTCAAAGTCAACAACCGCCGCGTCGTCGATCCGGAAATCATGTGGACCAATCTCAACGAGAAATTCCAGTATCGCAATTTGAACAACCCAAAAGTTTATTACGACGACAACACCAAAAGCTTGTTGGGAAATTACCGCTCTGCTTTCTTGACGCTGGCGCAACATCATTTGACACACTACGAGAAATACAAAGGCATGCAGGCTTTGAATCCGGAGACGCGGGCCGTGGAATGGCAAAACTATCAGGCGCGCGGCCTGCAAGTTCTCGATCGCATGGAGGAAGTTATTCCGGAATCGGTTATTCCCACCGACAATTTTCAGTTTAGCATGGCCATCGGCCAAATGTACGAGCAGCTTGGCCGGGCAGAAGAGCTGGACAAGCGGTTGAAAATGGTTCTCAGCGACAAGACCTATGATTTGACGCCGTCGATGAAAATTCAGTTTGCGGACTTCATCGAGACCTATCGCCACCAACCGGCGGTCGCCGAATCGTTGGTGCAATCGCTCGTAAAAGCCGATCCCAATTTTAGTGAAGGGACGCTCTGGCTGAGCAATTTCTATGCGCGACAAGGGCAATATGCACGCGGCGTCGAGACTTTGGAGCACTGGCTGACCCGCAAGCCGGAAGATCAACAGGCAAAAGCGCAACTGCAACAGCTCAAGACTTTGGCACAAGCCGACTCGCTTGCCAAAGCCAGCCGCAGTGGCAGCGCGCCAACCGACAGCGTGAGCGAGAAATAGTGGCGCGATGCCTGATCCTCGACCCTTGATGCGTGATCCTTTGTCCGGCAACCGGCGCCGAGTCACCAGCAACCAGCAGCCAGAAACCAGTTGGCCGCTGGTCTCGATTATCATTCCCCATTGGCGTGGGCAAAAGATATTGCAGCGTTCTTTGGCAAGTTTCCGGCGCCTCGGTTATCAGCCGGTGGAGATTTTGCTGATCGACAATGGTTGTGACGATGGCAGCGTTGCGGCGGCGCACGAGGAATTTCCGGAAGTGCGCGTCATCGCTGCCGGCAAAAACCTCGGCTTTGCCGGCGGCTGCAATATCGGCTTGCGCACCGCCAACGGCAAATATGCGCTGTTGTTCAACGACGACGCCGAAGCGACGCCGGATTTTCTCACATTATTGGTGCAAGCGATGGAAAGCGATCCGCAAGTTGCAGCCTGCCAACCGAAGATCCGCTCGCTGGAATTTCCGGAGAAGTTCGACTACGCCGGCGCCAACGGCGGCTTTCTCGACATTTTTGGCTTTCCGTTTTGCCGCGGCCGGATTTTTATGACGCTCGAAGACGACCGCGGCCAATACGACGAGAAGTGTGATATTTTTTGGGCCTCCGGCGCGTGCTGCCTTTTGCGCATGTCGGCGTTGCAGCAAACCGGCCTGCTCGACGTCGATTTTTTTGCGCACATGGAAGAAATCGATCTCAACTGGCGTTTGCATCTCGCCGGCTATCGTATCGTGTCAGTGCCGGCCTCCATCGTGTGCCATCAAGCCGGTTCGACTCTGCACCCGGACAAGCCTTACAAAATTTATCTCAATCATCGCAACAGCCTCATCATGATGATGAAGAATTATGCGGCGGCAACGCTGCTTTGGGTTTTGCCAGGAAGGCTGTTGCTGGATGCCGTTGCCTTTTGGTACCGGCTTTTTCATTGGGATTTTCTTCGGGCGGTCGCGATCGTGCGCGCCAGTGTTCACGTGTTGGTTCACCTGCGCAACGTTTATGCCCGGCGGCAGTGGAGCCAAAAACGGCGGCGAGTAAATGACGAGGAAATTTTGCAGCGCATTTATCGCCGCAGCATCGTGTGGGATTATTTCATTGCCGGCCGGAAGTTTTTTTCGAAGTTGCCGGTGGCAGCTTCAACCCAAATTAGAATTCAACAACAATTCACGGCGGCCGGAGAATAACGTGGCTGAACTCGAGCAGGCTCGATGCCCGCTTTGCGGTGCGGAGAGGGCAGAATTATACACCGAAGCGGCGGATCGCTTTCTTCCCAAATCCGGCCAATTATATTCACTGCGGCGCTGCGTGCAATGCAACATGGTTTATTTGAATCCGCGGCCGCGCGAAGCGGACAGCGCCCGTTTTTATGAGCATGCCGAATATTTGCCTTTCGCCAGCCTGACTCCCAATCGTTCTTTGCTGGCCCGACTGTATGATCTGCTGCGACGCGCCAATCTAAGTTGGAAACGGCGCATGATCATCGATTTCTGGCAGAGGGCGGGGGACAAAGAGCAGAGGGCAGAGGGCGGAGGACAAAGAGCAAAGAGCCACCTGCAACTTGCTACTTGCCGCTTGCTCGATGTCGGCTGCGGCACCGGCGAATTCCTCGCGGCGATGAAAGCCGCCGGTTGGCAAGTTGAAGGTTTGGAGAGAGACGAACGCGCCGCGGCCTGGGCGCGGGAGCATCATCAGATTGCGATCTCGGCGGGCAGTGTGGAGCAATTAAGCGCGTCGACGCAGCAATACGATGTCATCACGCTATGGCACGTGCTCGAGCATTTTTATGATCCAGGACGCGCGTTGGAAATTATCGCCCAATGCTTGCGGGAAAATGGCATGCTGCTCATCACCGTGCCGAACATCGCCGGCATTGACGCGCGCGTTTACAAATCGAATTGGGTGGCGTTGGATGCGCCGCGCCACGTCAATCATTTTTCTCTCGACACGTTGGCGCGCCTCGGCAGCAAGCACGGCTTGACATTGCGCTGGTGGCGCCAATTGCCGCTCGATGCTTTTTTCAACGCACTGATGAGCGAAAAGCTGGCGGCGCAAAGACGATCTGGGCAATGGTTCTTGTGGCCGCTGCGTTTAGTACGCGCTCCGCTTGTGGCATTAGCCTCGTTAATCGGCGGCAGCCATACGCCGTTTTCGTATGCGGCATTTGGCGCAAGCCTGGTTTGTTTTTTTGAAAAGAGTCACGTAACTCAGACGGCCCGTCTGGGTAAGAGCAAGTAGAAAATGCGGAAGTTTTTGTTTGTCAGTGCTACGACGATCATAATGTTGGCGTTTGTTTTTGCCTGCCAGCGTGAATTTTCCAGTGCTGGCAATGGAAAAGAAATCATCGTCATTGCCGATTCGGCGGATTACGTTTTTCTAAAAGACGAATTGCGCCGCGCCTTCAACCGGGAAATTCCCACACCTTTATAAGGAATTTCCGCAAGAGAAATTCGTGATGCTGCGGCGAGCCTGGCCGGAGCGTTGGCTGTTTGTAAGCTGGCAAAATTTGGATGATCCCAGCCGGATCACGCGTGATTGGATCATCGCATGGCGGAATCGCCTCGGCGAACGGTTTTATGAAAATGATCGCATCGTTATTAACACCGATTTGATTGCCCGCGAAGTTGATTTTGCCGGCCGTTGGGCGCTGGAGTTGCAAGGCCTTTGGGAGAATGAGCGCAAAGCCGCCGGCGGACCGTTCAAATCCTGGGCGTTTTATGACGGGCAAACGCGGCAAGCTTTTCTCATCGATATTGCCGTTTTTAATCCTGGCAAGGAAAAAATTCGTTTCTTGCGCCAACTGGAAATCATTGTACGGACGTTTCGAATGCAGCAAGACGTCTTTAATAAAACGGTAGCAGATTGGGAAGAGCATCGCTTTCGGCGAATCGAGCTGATCAAATGGTCGAAATTGCCTGATCAAGAAAAGGAAAAATGGCTTGAATTTTATAATAAGCCGAGTCCGAATATTAATCTGAACGAGGGAGAAAACTATGCCAGCCAAACGCAAGAACACCCGCAAGAAAGCCAGCAGCAAGAAGCAGGCAGAACCGAGCCTGAAATTGGTGCTAAAGCGACTGGACAGGTTTGATCAACGCTTCGATGCGCTTGATCGAAAAATTGATGTGGTTGACCAGAAAGTTGATGCACTCGATCAAAAAAACACGGCTGAGTTCAAGACTGTCCGTGGCGAAATAGCTCAAGGGCGGGAAGAAACCGCGGCTGAGTTCAAGACTGTCCGTGGCGAAATAGCTCAAGGGCGGGAAGAAACCGCGGCTGAGTTCAAGACTGTCCGTGGCGAAACAGCTCAAGGGCGGGAAGAAACCGCGGCTGAGTTCAAGACTGTCCGTGGCGAAATAGCTCAAGGGCGGGAAGAAACCGCGGCTGAGTTCAAGACTGTCCGTGGCGAAATAACTCAAGGGCGGGAAGAAACCGCGGCTGAGTTCAAGACTGTCCGTGGCGAAATAGCTCAAGGGCGGGAAGAAACCGCGGCTGAGTTCAAGGCTGTCCGTGGCGAGATAGCTCAAGGGCGGGAAGAAACCGCGGCTGAGTTCAAGACTGTCCGTGGCGAGATGGCGCAAGGCTTTGATTCACTTCGTCAGGAATTCAAAGCGGAATTTCAAAAGGAGTTTGAGAAGCATGGCGCGGGTATACATCAACATATTTCACGTGTGGAAAATGAATTAAAGGCTGAAAATGTGGAACTTCGCAGCGAACACAGGCAATTGCTCACCGGCATGGATACCATGACGAAAAATTATGACAATTATAAAAACGACAGGGTCATTAGCGATGCCGAGCTTCGCGATGTCCAACGTAACGTCGAAACCTTAAAGAAACGCGACATGGAGAAAGCCGCCGCCATTGACAAAATCGAAAAAGAGATCGACAAATTGAAAGCTGCCTAATGCAAAAAAGAATCGGCGTCATCGGCACTTTTATTCGTGACACCATCATCACCCTTGATAGCCGCACGGTGGAGAGTATCGGCGGCTTGTATCACACGATGGCCTATCTCGCTTGCTTGGTCGAGGCAAATACCTTCGTGCAGCCATTGTGCCATGTGGGCGATGATTTTTATGAAACCGTTCGCGATGCTCTTAAACGCTTAAGCACCAATATTCTTTTTGACGGCTTGCTGCGTGTGCCGCAACCCAATACTCAAGTTACGCTGACTTATCGCTCTCGAGAAACGCGCGACGAGGTAACCAGCGCAACGATGCCCCCCATTACGGCGGCTGAAATCGCCACCGCTGCCGCATGTGATGCCGTTCTGATTAATTTGATTTCCGGCGATGATGTGACGTTGGCAGCGCTGGCTGATTTACGTAAATCGAGGCCTTCGCCGCTAATTTATCTTGACTTGCACTCGCTCGCTCTTGGCATTGATGCAACGGGCAAGCGTTATTATCGCGCTATCCCCGACTGGCGCGAGTGGTTAGCCGCTTGTCATATTTTGCAGGTGAATGAGGGAGAGGCCGCCACGTTAGCGGGATGTCAGGAACAATGCACCCGGGAAGAGTTGTTAAGTTTTGGTAAAGAACTCGCCGCTGAGCCGGTGACGGCTTGCCACATTACACTCGGCAGCAACGGCTCCTTGCTCTTTTACCGCGACGGGAGAGACGTGCGTTACGAGCATTGCCCGCCTTACGCAGTGCCGCAGGTGGCCGACATTATTGGTTGTGGCGACGCGTTCGGCGCCGCATTTCTCGCGCATTTTTTGCGAAAGCAAGATTTCTCCGCGGCCACGCATTTTGCCAACAAAGTGGCTGGCTTGAATTGCACGTTTATGGGTTCATTGACTCCGGAAATTTTTCAGAAGGTGGTAAAACCGCAACTTGAAAGACAAAACGATCCGGGGCAAAACTATTAAAAATCTGTGTGACGCCGCAGCTTGGCGTGAAAGATTTTACTGGCTTTTTCGTTGCAGTCTACGACCGTAGGTTCTCATTGCGTTGTAAAAAATTCTTGCGATGATGCATTTGTTGCGTAAAAAAGTTTTGATCACCGGCGCGAACGGCCTGCTCGGCCAGCAGCTTATCAAAGTATTTCGCCACGATTACGAAGTGCATGCGCTCGGCTTGCAGCCCGAACCCCGTTTGCCAGATGGAAATTTCCAATATCATCGCGGTGATATTGCTGACCGCCAGCAGTTACGCGATCTCGTGCAAGCGCTCGTGCCTAATTATATCATGAATGCCGCCGCTTTCACCGATGTAGACGGCAGCGAAACGCAACGCGAGCTTTGTTGGAAAATCAATGTTACCGGCGTGGAAAATCTCGTTTATGCCGCGCAAAAAGTCCACGCGCGCCTCGTCCACGTGAGCACGGACTATGTTTTTGACGGCAAGAACGGCCCGTACCGTGAAGATGATCGTCCCAATCCGCTCGGTTTTTACGCCCGTTCCAAGCTGGCCGGAGAAAATGTTTTGATCAACAGCGAGGCCAATTGCGCGATTGCGCGCACGATGGTGTTGTATGGCGCCGGTTATGAAATTCGGCCGAATTTTGTCACTTGGCTAATCGAGCAGTTGCGCAACGGCAAGTCAGTGCGAATTGTCGACGATCAATTCGGCAATCCAACTTTGGCGAGCGAATTAGCGCGTGCGCTGCGCTCTCTCGCGGAGTTCGGTCGCAACGGCATGTATCATATTAGCGGCAGTGAGGTAATTGATCGCTACCACTTTGCAGTCAAAATTGCCGAGGTTTTCGACCTCGACGCCAGTCTCATTCAGCCGATCAAAACCAGCGATCTCAAACAAGCCTCGCCGCGACCGCTGCGTTCGGGATTTGATATCTCAAAAGCTGAGAGCGAGCTTAATATTGCCATGTCTAATACTGTTGGCGGTTTGCAGAAATTCAAGGCTGAACTGGCCTCGAGGTGATGGTAAATTGTTCTGTATTCACAACAACTGCAAAAAATTATTTTCAGCATGACATTATCTTTTGGGCTTTGCCAGCAACAAGCAACCAGTTAGAAAGGAGCACCGCGTTGTCCGAAGTTAGCGCACACCGAGCTTTGGTCGTTATTCCGACTTACAACGAGGCCGGCAATATCGAAGCGGTCATCAATCGTATATTTGGTCTCAAGATTCCGAGCATCGAAATTCTCATCGTCGACGACAATTCTCCTGACGGCACCGGGGATCTCGTGGAGCGGCGCGCGGAAAAAGAGCCGCGCTTGCACGTGTTGCGGCGCGCGGGCAAAATGGGTTTGGGCACGGCGTACGTCGCCGGCTTTCGCTTCGCCGTCCAGAATGGTTTCGAATACATTTTCGAGATGGATGCCGACCTTTCGCACAATCCGGACGATTTGCCGCGGCTCTTGGAAAAAGCAAACGACAATGATTTGGTGATCGGCTCGCGCTATCTCAGCGGCGTCAACGTCATCAACTGGCCTTTGTCGCGATTGCTGCTCAGCCTTTTTGCGAATTGGTATACCCGCACGATCACGCGCATGCCCATCAATGACTGCACCAGCGGCTTCAAATGTATCCATCGGCGCGTGCTCGAAATGGTTGTGCTCGACAATATCGTTTCGAACGGCTATGCCTTTCAGATCGAGCTGCACTATAAAATCTGGCGCCACGGGTTCCGCATCTGCGAAGTGCCGATCGTCTTCACCGAGCGCCGGGAGGGCAAATCCAAAATGTCGCGCAAAGTCCAATTGGAGGCGGCAACCATGGTCTGGCGCTTGAAATTGCCGGATTTATTCAAGCGAATGAAATAATCGCGACATTGAAATTTGCCATTGTTTTTGGTGCTCTGTTTGTGTAAATTTAGCCAATGGATTCGTTCAAATGGAAATCACGAATTTCAGCTATCGTCAGGAAAACGACTTATAACGTTTTGCTCCTGGCAGCTTCGACTGCCGTCGCGCTGCTGTGCAGCGAAATATTTTTGCGATTGTTTTTTCCGGTGCATCCGCCGCGCTTGATCAGCGCGTCTGGCGATGACAGTTGGGTTTTGCGAGATACAGAAGGAGAAGTCATAGGCCCGAATCCGCATTTTCGCGGCCGCCTAGTTTCTTCGGAATTTGACATTTCCGTTCAGCTCAACGAGCATGGATTTCGTGAGCGAGCTTTTGCTGTAAAAAAAGCGTCTCCGGCAATACGTATTTGTGTGCTCGGAGATTCGTTTACCTTCGGATATGGTGTAGAAGCGAACGAGGCTTACAGCCAGCAGCTCGCGCAGATTTTGCCGGGACGTGGTTATGAGGTGGAAGTTTACAATCTCGGCATTCCAGGAACCGCCACGGCATTTCAATATCAGCTTATGCAGAAGTTTTTATATCTGCAGCCGGATATTGTGATTCTCGGTATCCTGGCCGCTTATGCTGATAAGACCGGCAACGATCTCATCGGTAATCTTCAATTTGCCGAAGGGCACACGATTCCCAGCCAGCTTGCGCCCGCCTCGATGAATAACGAATTGCGTCGTGCCGACGAAGCCCCCCAAAATCGCCGCCTTGCAAAATTACTCTTCTATCGCCTTCGTTCCATGCGGCGATGGT
>JBOHQZ010000049.1:0-15976 GCA_050732275.1 bacterium | reverse complement strand
GACCGGGTGATGAGCAGGCGCAGAATGGCCGGGATAACCAGCGGAGCAGCGCTCAAAGCAGCGAGCCTGCACGCGTGCAAGAAATCCCTTTCTCGCAAGTTTCAAAAGAAGTGGCGGCAAGAACGCAAGCACAAGAACAGCCGGCGGCGGCAACCTCGGAGCTGACTTTGCAGGCACAATTCGAAAGGCAAACGCGAACGCGCGTCATTCGTGACGGGGCCGATACGAGCATTGTGGTTTATCGCGCCGGTGAAACGCCAACCTGGAGCGCAAAAGAGAAATTCAATCTCCGGCTCAGCGTGGCTGGCGCCGTTAATCTGACGCTAAACGGAAAAAATTTGGGCAAATTCGGCCAACCCAGCCAGATCGAATATATCACGATCACCCGTGAAGGCGTTATCAATAAATTTGCTGTGACCCCGAAGCCACGCACGGGTGCGTCGCGCGACTCGATCGTCGTCCGGCCTTTAGATAATTTGGGGCCGCGGCGGCGAAATTAGCCATAGTGATCTTGCAACGAAAAAAATGATAAATAGAATTTATGTTTAAAATGCAAATGGTCTTTGCCTTTCTTTCGGCAATCCTGCCGCTGCGTTTGGGCTTTGCGCAAGAGGGTTCATCGTCCAAAGAATATGTGCTCGGCTGGGTAACGCCCGATTCGCTGTGCCGCGCCTGCCCGGAATTTCAGCCAACCCCCGGCGCTTATCAACCGTCAGAAAGGGCATTGCAACTGTTGCGCTGTTATGACGAGCCGGCAACGGTGTTGATCTTTTTCGGAAGCTGGTGCGGCGATAGCAAGCGGGAGGTGCCGAGATTTTATGCCGCGCTCGATCGCGCCGCGAACAAAAATTTCACGGCCAGGCTCTTCGGCCTTGACCGCAGCAAAAAAGACGCAGCCGGTTTCGCCGAGGCATTCGGCATCACGCACGTGCCGACGTTTATTTTTTTGAACGGCAATCGAGTTTTCTCCAGCAACAGCCAAGCTTTTATTGAACAAACCACAGGCGAGCTGGGGCGGATTACCGAAACGCCTGCAACCAGCCTCGAGCAGGATTGGACTGATATTCTCAAGCACAACGAGGCGTGGGCGCGAAAAATGGAGTGGGAGCGCCGGCTTTATTTGTGGCTACTGTCAATCACGCTTTTTGCAATCCACTAGAGGAGATATTTATGCTGCGTGCAATGCCAACTCTCGAATTCATTAACCAAATTGATGAACTCTCCGAGTTTTGCCGGAACGACGATGATCCAATCATTCTGACTCGTCAAGGCCGCGGCGACTTGGTTGTAATGGGGATGGAAGCATACAACAAGCTGTTCGCCAAGCTTCGGCTTTTGCGAGATGTTGCAGATGCCAATGCGCGCCTAGTAGAGGGGGAGAATCCAGCAGATGAAGAACTGATTGATCAAGCCATGCAGATCGTCCATGACAAAATTCAAAGTCGTCTTCGACTCAGCGACGTTGCATGACTTGGCAGCTATTGCTGACTATCGCATAGAAAATTTTGGTATTTCTGAAGAAGAAGCCAGAGTTTATTTGAGCAAGCTCAAAAACGCTATCCAGGAAAAGCTGGCAACTTCACCCATGCGTTGGCCGATAAGCAGACTGGAGCCATAGCAAGAGCTTGGTTTACGGATATGTTTTGGAAAGCATCTTTCGCCTTATCTTGCGGTCTTTAAGATTTTTGAGAAGCCTCAGCAAGTTTTAGTCTACCACATTGTCTGGGAACGTAGCGACTATGCCCGTTTGTTTGCGATGGAAAGTGAACCGTAATTGTTAGCGTAAGGATTACCTTGTCACAGCATATTCACCTCATCGGCATTTGTGGAACGGGCATGGCGGCGCTGGCTGGCATGCTCAAGCAGCGGGGTCATCGCCTCACCGGCTCCGATCTGAATGTTTATCCGCCGATGAGCACGTTTCTCGAGCAGTTACAGATTCCCGTTTATCAGGGATTCGATCAGGCGCATTTGCAGCCACCTCCGGATGCCGTTATCGTCGGCAACGCCATCTCGCGTGGCAATCCGGAAGTGGAATATGTGCTGAATGAAGGGTTGCGTTATTTCTCGTTGCCCGAAGCGCTGAAAGAGTTTTTCATTCGCGGCAAATACTCCTGCGTCGTTGCCGGCACGCACGGCAAAACCACCACGAGCAGCCTGCTGGCGTGGACGTTGGAAAGCGCGGGGTTGGATCCGAGCTTATTTATCGGCGGCATTCCGGAAAATTTCGGACAGGGCTTCAAGCTCGGCAACGGCCGCCACTTCGTTTTGGAAGGCGATGAATACGACTCGGCATTTTTTGATAAAGGCTCGAAATTTTTTCATTATCTGCCGAACTTGGTTATTCTGAACAACATCGAATATGACCACGCCGATATTTTTAAAAATTTCGAGGAGATCAAAACTGCCTTCCGCCGGTTGATCAATATCATCCCCGGCAACGGTTATCTCGTTGCTTGCACTGACGATCCGGCCGTGCGAGAAATGCTGCCGCGCGCCCCGCTTTGCGGGGTGGCAACGTTCGGAGCCGGCGCCGAGGCCGAATGGCGCCCGGTAGAAATTCATGCGCAGCCGGAGGGCAACGAGTTTTTCATCGAACACGGCGGGGAGAAAATCGGCCCTTTGTTTATCCCGCTGGCCGGCGAGCATAATGTAAAAAATGCGACGGCCGTCTTTGCAGCCGCAGCTTGCCTCGGTGTGCCGGCGGAAAAAATCAAAGAAGCGTTCGCGGCGTTTCGTGGTGTGCGCCGGCGTTTGCAGATCATTTACGATCAAAACGAGGTGCTGGTGTTGGATGATTTTGCGCATCATCCCACGGAGGTTCGCGAGACGTTGCGCGGCGTAAGGCAACGCTATCCGGACCGCCGACTCTGGGCGGTATTCGAGCCGCGCACGGCCAGCACCAAGCGTAAGGTGTTCGAGCCGGATTACATTCGTGCCTTCGACGCGGCCGATAGCGTGGTGTTCGCGCCGATGCACCGGCCCGACAAAGTTCCGGAGGCCGAGCGGCTCTCGCTCGAAGCCGTCGTCGAGGGAGTGCGCCGTCGCCGCAAATCTGCGGACATCGTGCCGATTGGGGAAGAAATGGCCAATTTTATCATTCAGCATCTCGCGCGCGGCGATGTCGTTGTGTTCATGAGCAACGGCGATTTTGCGGGCATGCCGTCTTTGCTCGCCGAAAAGCTAAACGCGGGTGCTGTTATCAAGGAAACTCAATTTACGAGAGGAAGGACCATGACTGAAGAAAGAATTGAAAACGGCTCACCACAGCCAATGGACGATTATTCCGAACCGCCAACGGGCGAACCAGCCGCGGAGACGCCAGCGCCGCGACATGGCGACGGGCGGCCGGAGAGAAGACCCTTTGATCGCGACCGCCGTTATGACCAGGGACGGCCGGAAGGCCGTGGGCGGCACGACCAGCGGCCGGGCCGCTATCGGCCCAGAGCCGAAGGCGGATTCGAGCGCTCGGAAGATGACGCCCGGATCAAAGCGATGATTCAGGAAATCGAGCTGAAATTGGCGAATGCGATCCAGCCGGTGCAACTGGAAAATCTCAACTCCTTCGAGCGCAAACAGATTCACCAATATATCGAGCGCAACAAGCCTGAGTTTGAGACCAAAACGTATCGCGGCGAGGGCGATGAGCACGTACTCTGGATTTTTCCGGTGGCCAATTTGAAAAAACTTGCCAAGGAAAAAGCCAATGAGGCGCTCACAACTGATTGCGAGGTGGCCTTTCCGCCCATGAGCAGCTACGAGCGTTTCATCCTGCACAACGCGCTGAAAGAGGTGGAAGGCATCGAAGCCATTTCCGTCGGGGAAGGCGCCGAACGCCACATTGAAATTCAGCCGAAAAAATTCGGGCGGGGATTGAAGAAGATTATGAAGAAGATCAAGCTGATGTGAATTCTGGCTGTCCCGAAAATCGCGATATTCGCTACGCTTCGACTTGTCACTGGTTGCTGGTGATTTATTTTATTTTCCCGCCATTACGTTTTGCTATTCCGATCATTTGGGGGATTTTTGCTTTTCAATCACACCAACCAGAAGCCAACACCAGTTTTATTCTCCCACCAACGCTTTGAAGCGCGGGTCATCGCGGATGAAGTCGAAATCGGGGTCACGCCGGGCCCAAGTGGGCAATACCTGCTTTTTCTCCAATGCAATTTTGAGCAATCTCAGGGTTTCGTCCACATTTCCACAGACAGATTCAAAGCAGGCGCGATTGTACTCATTTTCCTTCACAATCAATTCGCGAGCAATCTTGATCTGCTCGACGTATTCGACTTCACGGCCGAATTTACGAAAGCAAGCCGCAATTGAGGTGTGAGACATCAAATCTTTTGGATTAAGTTCAATTGCTCGTTGGAATTCAACAATAGCTTCGTCGGCACGTCCCAAGACTAGGTACACGTAGCCGAGTCCAGTGTGTGGGGTGGCGTCTTTCGAGTCAAGTTCAATGGTATTCTGAAACTGAGCAATGGCGTCATCGTATCGACCCAGGATGAGGTACACCATACCCAGGCCGGTATGGGATGAGGTGCCTTTTGGATCGAGTTCAATAGCGCGTTGGTATTCGGTGATGGCCTCGTCGGTACGGCCGAGATCGCGATATAAGTTGCCCAGACGGTTGTGGGGTGTGGCCCATCTTGGATTGAGTTCAATGGCACGTTGATATTCCGCGATAGCGTCATCATGGCGACCAAAGGTACGGTACGCGTTACCCAAGCCGTTATGAGGGTAGGCGTATTTCGGATCGAGTTCAATGGCGCGCTGGTATTCAGCAATAGCTTCATCGTAACGACCCAAGTTGCGGTATACAGTGCCTAGACCGTTATGGGGGTACGCGGACTTCGGATTGAGCTCAATAGCGCGTTGGTATTCAGTAACGGCATCATCGTGACTGCCTAAGTCATGGTACACGTTGCCTAGACCGTTGCGAGGACTAGCGTATTGGTGGTCGAGTTCAATTGCACGTTTATAAGCGGCGATAGCGTCATCATGACGGCCAAGATCGCGGTACACGCTGCCGAGGCCATTGTAATCGAGAGCACGGTTTTTGTCGGTCGTATCGAGTTCAATCGCTTTTTGGTAGAACTCAATTGCTTTTTCGTATTGGACTAATTTCCGGTACACTTGAGCAAGACCAGAATAAGACATGTCTGATTTCGGATTAATCTGTATGGCAAGTTGGTATTCGGTAATAGCATTATCGTGGCGGCCAAGATCGCGGTACACATTACCCATGCCGTTGTGGGGTGTCGCCCACTTTGGATTCAGTTCAATGGCGCGCTGGTATTCAGTTATGGCTTCATTAGTACGACCTAACTTCTGGTATACGTCACCTAAATTGTTGTGTGGGGTAGCCCATTTCGGATCGAGTTCAATGGCTCGCTGGTACTCCCCGATGGCCTCATCAGTGCGGCCAAGCTTTTGATACATATCGCCAAGATTGTTGTATGGCGCGGCCCATTTGGGGTTAAGTTCGATGGCGTGCTGGTACTCCGTAATAGCCTCATCGATACGGCCACCCTTTCGATGCAACTCACCGAGATTGTTGTGTGGCGTAGCCCATTTGGGGTTGAGTTCGATGGCGCTCTTGTACTCCGCGATGGCCTCATCAGTGCGGCTAAGCTTTTGATATAGATCGCCGAGGTTGTTATGTGGCGTAGCCCACTTTGTGTCGAGTTCAATGGCCCGTTGGTATTCAATAATAGATTCGTTATTACGACTCAGCTTTTGATACAAATCGCCAAGGTTGTTGTGTGGTGTCGCCCATTTAGGATCGAGTTCAATAGCCCGTTGATATTCAGTCGTCGCATCATCTTCACGACCGAGATTACGGTATAAATTTCCAAGGTTACTATGAGGGGTAGCGTATTTCTGATCGAGTTCTATAGCGCGTTGGTATTCAATTATAGCGTCGTCATGGCGTCCCAGATCACGGTATGTATTACCCAAGTTATTATGAGGATAAGGAAACTTTGAGTCAAGTGCAATAGCACGTTGATATTTGTTAATGGCATCTTCATTACGGCCCAGATTGCGGTACACATTACCCAGATTATTGTAACACCGCGATTGTAGATGAACGTCTTGAAGGCTTTCTGAGAATTTAAGAGCTTGTTCACAAAGTTCGATTGACTTCTCATTATCACCTTTAGCCCAGTATAACCTGGCTAACATGTACAACAGGTCGGCGCGTACAGCCAGTGTCTCATCTCTCACTGGCAAATCGTTGAGCAAAGCTTCACGAAGGGTAATTTTCGCGTCGGTGTTCTCGTGCAGCGTACGATCATCCCAATCGCGCCATGCCAACTCCTCGGCTATTGGAACAATTCGCTCTGGTTCTAGTGCTGGAGGCTCAACAAATTCGACCACCCGATGCCGAAAGGCCCAGAAATCCGGCGCGTAATTGGGGAGTGCTATCGCTTCTTTCTCGGTTAGCCAAAAAACGCCACGAATAAGGTGGTCCACAAAATATTCGCGTCGAATATTCAGTGCACGGTAAGCCATGCGTCCATCTTTGCTGCCGCCCCATTGCAGACCAGAAATGAAAAACACCGTTTTAGCTTTGTCAGTATACTGTGAAAGATGAAGCGGGATATCGGCGTTGTCTTCACCGATCACACGATAAGTAGTAACGGTTTGACCAAGCTCGTGGAGTTTGGCATTCAACACTGCTTCCGCATCAGCGCGAACGAATTCGGAGGAATAAACAGCAATCAGGATTGAAGGACGGTTCCATTTTACAGCTTGTTCCAGCTCGCGAAACAGACGATTTACCCGCTCATCAAAAGGTTCAACCAGTTCATTTTTAATTGGCGCAGTCATTCTTCCTCGCCCAACAGTTTGAGGAGTGCCGGATGCACATCGCACCAGGGCTCGCCGTTAGCATATTCCAACACGGCTAACATCTGCAAAAGTGGTGCAATCTTTTCCGGCTCATCATAACGGTTGTTTTGACGAACGTCATTAAGAAGTTGTCGCTGTTCCTTAGTGAGAAAGCGCCGATATTCGCCTCGAATTTCGGCTTCGGCCTTCTGCACATCTTCAATCTCGATTCGCCCACGCCCTGCTGCCGCTGCTAGATCAATGGCGCTACGCATAACTCGGGCCATTTCCCGGAATAATCCACCGCTCGTGTAAATAGCAGCATCTAGCGCTTCGTTAGTTATGAGATCGGATAGCATACGCTTGTGGACAAACATCTGCATTGTCCTGTAGCCTTCCGGATCGCGCGCTTCTGGCTGACCTTGCTCATGCAATTTGACGTTCGGCAAAAAGATGGCGCGATCACGGATGGCTTGAAATTCCGGACTATAGAAAAGCGGACTGGAGACCGTGTACACGATCGGTACATTCGGCTGCAGCATGGTCTCACGATGATCGGAGAAAATTTCACCGCTACGCTTGAGATCAGGCTTGTCCATATCGTCAATCAATACCAACGGCGGTCGTTTCTCCTGGACATGAATAGTCGTCGCGATCTTGTTAATGACATCTATCAACTCGGAAAGATTCCGTTCGAAGACTTGCCGTAGCTCGCGGCGCGTGGCCGGCTCCAATTTCATCTTCAGACCGGCGTTAGCGAAAAAAGCCTCAAGGCCAGCTTCAATTTCCATCTCAGAAGCCCGTCCGGTTAAAACGGTTTTGACTTCTGTTTCCACCTGCCCCCGCCAAGTGTTGAGCTCTTTGATTAGTTGCTCGGGCAATTTTTTGCCAGCCTTGCGATAATCAAGATAAAGCCTTGCGCCGATAGCAAACAACACATCTTTAAAATCCAAATTGTTGATATCGGCCTCGTCGCGGATCGTAAAATGGATGGGCCAATATTTCGCGAGAATCTTGGGGTTTACTGCTAATCGTCTCAATTCAGTGGACTTACCGCAGCCTCGATGCCCAGAGAAAAAGTATTTGGGCGTTTGGCTATACTCACGTAGAAGCTCGCGTTCAAGACGTGCAGTAGGGTTGCCCGGCCTTTCCACATAAAACGGGTTAGGTTCACCCTTAGGGCCTGGTTCCAGTGGCAGGTCAAGCTCAAAGTTCAACCAGGCACGATCGAGGTCTGTAGCAAGAATGTATTGAAAGTCCATAAGGCAATAATTCGGTTAGCTAATTCAGTTTACAAATTCTTTGGCTGTAATGCAACAAAAAATTACTGTTGAAAAGTGGCACCCCATCGACATGAAGAAGCGCAAGCTGACTTACCGCGCATCAAAATCCATATCATCATCAACTTCGTCGTCGTCATTCTCCCGCACCAGCACGAGAATCGCCGCCTCCGGCACGATGAGATAGTTTTTGCCTTCAAACTTCAACTCCACGGCGGCTTTGCGCAGGAAAATGGCATAGTCGCCTACGCGCGTTTGCGGTGGCACATGCCGGGCTTCGCGACGGACGGGCCGCCAGGGTTCGTCATCGATTTCTTTGAAATCCGGAAATGGCGTGCCCGGGCCGGTGGCAATCACACGGCCGCCTTGCACGGACTCTTTTTCAACCACCCACCGCGGCACATAAAGTCCAACTGCAGTGCGCTCATCTCCTTCATCCGGCTCGATCAACACGCGGTCGCCAACCACAACGAGTTTGGATTTTCTTTTCGCCATCAAATGATCTCCTTCAAAATATCCCCTCCAATCGGTCCGCGTTTGTCCATCACCTCCGCGTTCGTTAACCGATCTCCTTCACAATTCCCTGCATCAATCTGGCAAACGTCGCGCTGATGCGATTCGCTGTTTCTGTCACTTCGGCGTGGTCGAGCTTCTGCGAGGAGAGACCGGTCGCCAAATTGGTGATGCACGACATGCCCAGCACTTGCATCCGGCGATAAACTGCGGCGATCACTTCCGGCACGGTGGACATCGTCAAAGCGTCGGCGCCGATCCGCTTGGCCATTTGTACTTCCGCCGCACTCTCGTAGCTCGGGCCTTTGGCAACCAACAACACGCCGCGGCGCAGCGGAATTTGCAGCTCCGTCGCGACATTGAGCGCAATGACCTGCAGCTCACGGCTGTAAGGATCGCTCATATCCGGCCAGCGCGGCCCCCACTTTCTTTGCTGTTGCCCTCGCAGCGGGCTGGCGAACATCAGGTTGATGTGGTCGTCGATGAGCATCAAATCGCCGGGCTGAAACTGCGGATTCACGCCGCCGGCGGCGTTGGTGACGATCAACTTTTTGACGCCAAGCTCGGCCAAAAGCTGGACGGGATAAGCGACGCGAGAAATCGAATAGCCCTCGTAAAAATGCACGCGGCCCTGCACGAGCAAAATTTTTTTCCCGGCAACTTCGCCGAAAACCCAACGCCCGGCGTGGCCCGAAACAGTGGAAACCGGATAGCCCGGAATGGTATTGGTAGAAATGATCGTGGTGTTCGTTGCTGTCTCCGCAAACGGACCGAGGCCGGAGCCGAGAATGGCCGCCAACTTCGGCATTACGCTGATTTTCTCTTTGATAAAAACTGCAGCTTGTTGCAGTATTGGCCCGTCAATAATATAATCCGGCGTAGCAATCGGTTCAGACATGTTCAATCACTCAAGATACTTTCACAAGGACAAATTGATGGCCCTCGAAACACACTAAATACGCGAAAAAAACCAAAACATTCTCGTGTTTTCCGCGTGTTTTGCGGGCTACAAACTTTGCATTGACAAAAACGTTTGGGGGGATAAACATTTATTCCTCCGGCGGCTCGTAGCACTTCCGGCAGCGCGCTTCGTACATCTCTTTGGCGCCAACCACGACGCGCTCTTTCGCCTCGGTCAAGCGTTGCGTGTAGCTCGCCGGCTCGCCGCACTGCATGCACACCGCCTGCGTCTTCGTCACCTGCTCGGCGATCGCCATCAACTGCGGCATCGGCTCGAACGGCTTGCCGCGATAATCCATATCGAGGCCGGCAACGATCACGCGCTTGCCTTGATCCGCCAGCTTATTGCAAATCCCGGCGAGATCGGCGTCAAAGAATTGGGCTTCGTCGATGCCGATGACTTGCGCCTCGTCGCTATTGTGCAGAATTTCTTTTGCATGGCGCACGGGAAATGAGCGCAGCTTCTGCTCGTTGTGCGAAACGATGTGATCGTTGCTGAACCGGGCATCGATGGCAGGCTTGAAAATAGCCACTCTTTGCTTGGCAATTTCGGCGCGGCGCAGACGGCGGATAAGCTCTTCGGTTTTGCCGCTGAACATGCTGCCACAAATAACTTCGAGGGAACCGGTGTGTGATGATGGCATTTTCATTTCAGAAATTGAATCGAGGTTTAATTATCTTGCCAAAATTATTTTGCACTTTGGCCTTTATGAATCGCCTGCATTTATTGCCGTTCCCGCAGCAAAGCTTCGACTTTGGTTTTCAACAAATCGATCGCCACCCAGTTATAGCCGCCTTCGGGCACGATAATATCAGCGTAGCGCTTGGTCGGCTCGACAAATTGCAAGTGCATGGGCCGGACGCTTTTTTCGTATTGCTCGACGACGGATTGCATGGTGCGGCCGCGCTCGGCGGTGTCGCGCTTCAGCCGGCGAATGAAACGGATATCCGGATCGGTATCGACATAGACCTTGATGTCCATCAGCTCTCGCAGCCGGGGATTGTCGAGAATAAGAATGCCTTCCAAGACGATGATGTCATGCGGCCCGGCCCGGCGCGTTTCAGCCCGGCGGGTGTGCGTCGTAAAATCGTAAATCGGAATATCCACCGTCCAGCCGTTGAGCAGCTCTTCCGCGTGCTGAATGAGCAAATCCGAATCCATGGCATCCGGATGGTCAAAATTCTGCTTCGCGCGCTCTTCAAATGGCAGATGGCTTGAATCTTTGTAATATGAGTCCTGCTGCAAAACCACGACCCGGTCCGAGCCGAGCTGTTGAATCATGTGCTGCACGACGAGGGTTTTGCCGGAGCCGGAGCCGCCGGCAACGCCGATAAGAATGCCTCGCGCCATTTCAGTTGATCCTACCCTTGCTTTAACAGGTGATCGTCAAATGCCTCCGGAAGCAAATCGCGCAATCGGATAGTGTGAACGGCGCCATGCTTGTTGACGCACAAAATTTCCAGATTTTGGGCATAATCCCACAGCACTTGCCGGCAGGCGCCGCACGGCGTACAAAATTCTTCGGTATCGGCGGCCACCGCGATCCGCGCAAAATCGCGCTCGCCTTCGGACAGCGCCTTGAAAATCGCCACGCGCTCGGCGCAGCACGTCAGCCCGTAAGAGCTGGATTCGATGTTGCAGCCGGTATAAATTTTCCCGGCGGCCGTCTCAAGTGCAGCGCCAACCCGAAAGTTGGAATATATCGCCAAAGCCCGCGCCTTGGCTTGTTGGGCGGCTGTAATGAGTTTATCCATTCACCTCTGGCAATATAAAAATTTTTCTCAACAGTTCAAAATCCTGGCGATAGAGAAAAAAAATCCGAGCTCGAATATCGAGCTCGGACCAGTTCTTTTAGACTAGGTTCGCCACCATAGTCATCGCTTTCAAAGCCTTTACTCACAGTTTAGAAAGGCAAATCTTCGCGGTCGGATTGCGAAGGAGGCGGCGCGAGATCATCGGTAGGCGCGGGAATATCCGGCGCACCGCCACCGCCTTCACCCTTGCGTCCCAACATTTGAAAATTGAAAACGACGATCTCGGTCATGTAGTGTTTCTGGCCATCCTTTTCCCAAGAACGGGTTTGCAATTTGCCCTCGACAAAAACCTGCTGGCCTTTTTTAAGATATTCCGCCGCGATTTCTGCCTGCTTGTTCCACACCACCAGACGATGCCACTCCGTCTTTTCCTGCTGATTGCCCTCTTTGTCTTTATATGATTCATTGGTCGCCAGGCTGAAGCTTGCGACCGCCGCGCCGCCTGGAGTGTATTTCAACTCCGGGTCCTTGCCAAGATGGCCGATCAGCATGACTTTGTTAAGACCACGGGCCATAATAGCCCCCTTTCCTTGAAATATGGTTAACTATAACTTCGGCGCCTTCCCGCTCAATCAGATGCTCAATTGGCGTTCAAGCTGAAACCTACCCGCGATAAGCTGAAAAGTGCTGAAGCGTGGATTGTAGCTAAGAGTAACAAATTTTTCTCTACTTGTCAAGTGTTTTGTTGCAAATTTAAAATTTTTCTTGAGCGCGAGCCCAAGTCTGCCGCTTCAACGCTTGCCTTGCAGGAATGCTTCCGCCTCCTTGACATTTTCCAGGCTGCCGATAATCAACGGTGTGCGTTGGTGCAAGTCCGTCGGTTGAATATCCAAAATGCGCTGATGGCCGTTACTGCCCGCGCCGCCGGCCTGTTCGATGAGAAAAGCCAGGGGATTGGCTTCGTACAAAACGCGCAGCTTGCCTTTGGGACTCTTCTTGTCGGCAGGATAAAGAAAGATGCCGCCATAAAGCAAATTGCGGTGAAAATCCGCCACCAGCGAGCCGATGTAGCGCGACGAATAAGGCCGCCCGGTTGCCTTATCCGGTGTTTTGATATATTCGATATAGCGCCGCATGCCCTCGTCCCAGTTCTGCGTGTTGCCTTCATTCACGCTGTAAATCGCCCCGCGTTTCGGAATTTGGATATTTTCGTGCGACAGCAAAAATTCGCCGACGGTCGGATCAAGCGTGAACCCATGCACGCCGAGTCCGGCCGTATAAACCAGCAGCGTTGACGAGCCATATATCACATAACCGGCGCCGATTTGTTTATAGCCCGGTTGCAGGCAATCTTCCAAAGTGCCGCGCTCGCCGGCGCTGATCTTGCGTTGAATCGAGAAAATCGTGCCGATGCTCACGTTAGCGTCAATATTGGAAGAGCCGTCGAGCGGATCGTAGAGCAAAACGTAATGGCCGCACTTGAACTCTTCGGGAATGGGAATGATATCTTCCCGCTCTTCGCACGCCATGACGCACAACCGGCCGGTGTGATCCATGGCGCGAAAGATCACATCGTCGGAAAACTCATCGAGCTTGCGCACCTGCTCGCCCTGCACGTTATCGGCGCCGGTGTAACCGAGAATATCTCCCAAACCGGCGCGGCGCACTTCCCGCGAGATGATTTTCGCCGCAAATGCGATGTCATACAGCAACGCTGAAAACTCGCCGGTGGCTTGGGGAAAACTTTTCTGCTGCTCGATGATATGACGCTCGATGGTCACGAGTCTTTTGGTGGACATGGCTTCCTCCTTCACGCGGTAAGGTTGACGGGATGACTACCTAGCCTATTTTAAAAAGCAGTGGGAAAATATAAAAAAATTAACGCCGAAATTCAATTAGTTTTTTTCACTTCTCCCAATTTATCACAACCTCTCTCCTTTCATAATCGCCGGCTGTGCCGGTGAATTGCACACGAATGATATCCGCTTTTTCTGTCGATAATAATTCCCCGCCGCTAATGGAAGTTGCTTCTCGTGGCGAGTGCAAAATCACGTCGTAACTATGTCCTCCCCTCCCTTCACAAATCATGACGAAACGATCTTCTTCAAGCCGCTCGGCAAGAATGCGCAACTGCTGTGAGCGTTGGCCGATTTGCAAAGATTCGCGGAAAAGTTCGATCCAGGTGCCCTCAAAAATTGGGATTTGAAGTTTGGTATTTTTTTCCGTTTTCAACAACAGACGGGCCGTCTGTGTTACGTCCGCGCCGGCTTCCAACTGCGGCGCAAATTCAATCGTGCAAGCCGGCCCTTCGGCGCGCGTGACCGTCAGCGTGATGCCGCCGAGGTTGCGTTCGTAACGCAAATCAAAAACGCTTTTGGCAACACGAATATTTTTAATCCGCACTTCTTCCCAATCTGGCGGAAAGCTTGGCGTAAAACGCAAAACCGGCGAACCGGTCAACTGGCCAACCGGCGAACGCGGTTCAAGTCCGAGCAAGCCGCGGATAACGCCAATCGCATATCCAAACGATGAAAAAAGCTGATGCGGCACCGAAGTATCAAGAGGGCGGAAATACTCGCCGCTCACCACTTCCGGCATATAGCCGCGCGCATCGACGAAAGTCCACTCGGCCATATTGCGCAACATTTGCAAACCCGCGGTCGCGCGGCCGTAATTGAAAAGCGCCCACAAATTGTAACCGGTGAGAAATGGCCACACCGCGCCGTTGTTGTACGCCAGCGGCTCATAAGCACTGCTTTTATTTGAAAGCATGCGGCAACCCCAATCCGTGGAAATTTCAGAAGAAACCAGTCGCTCCAGCATGATTTGCGTGTGCGAGCTATCGAGCTGCCGGAAAGTCATCGGAAACGCATCCCACGCCGTAACTTCGGGATTGGGATTTCCCTGCTGGGTGATGGAAAAATTATAAATCTGCTTCTCAGAGTTCCAAAACTTCTTTTCGAGCGCAGCCAAGCCGGTGCGATGCCAACGCTCAGCTTCAACACCGACATTCTTCTCACCCATCCAATTCGCCATCTCGCCCATCGCTTTCCAGGCTTGCACACCGGCGCTGGCGAGAAAAATATCCACGCCGCTGGATTCGCGCAACGAGCCAAGCTCCGAAGCGCCGAGACCGGCTTTAGTGTTTTCCATCAAGCCATCGCCATCCGTGTCGGTCATACGGCTCCAGGCATACGCCCTTTTTAATGACAGCCAACTTTCGCGTAGAAAATCCACATCACCGCTCGCCAACAAATAATTCCAGAATGCCACGAGATAATACGGCGTCGTGTCACCGTGAATGTAGCCATAAGGAAAATCCTTGAACCAGTCGATGAGCGCCGCAACTTGCGTCAGCTCGTGCATCATCTTGCCGTCGTCGCGTTGCCGCTTTTGCAAAAAACGAAACGCCTCGCGAACGGTGTTGAAATCGCCATAGCCTGCAATTGCAAAAGAATTGATGAAGCAATCGCCGCCGAAGAACCACCCAAAGCCCGGACGCTGGCTGGCGCCGCTGGGGCCGAAGCCTGCCACCATCCCCGCGCCGAGATCGGGGTTTTTAACGAAGCCTTTGGTCAACGCAATTTTCGCCCACTCAAATGCGATATTGAGTTTTTCATCCGGCGTTTCAATTGAGAGAAATTCTTCCCGCACGCTTTGATAATGTTTTCGCGTCTTTTCAAGTTCAGCGCTGTAACTCGTGAGCAATTTTTCATACGCTGCCCGCGCCGAGTCGCGCTTGGCAAAATCGGCGGTGATGATGATCGGAAATTTTTGCGTGCGGCCATTGGCGCGCTTGAAGTCGATGGCGAATTGGCTCGGCGCTTGTGCCAGCTCGTGCGCCGGCGGGGACGAGAGCGCCCGGCCATTCGTTGCGCCGATAAACGCATTGCGCAGACGGCGGCTCTCCGAAATGACATAGGCTTTGCTCTTTTCATCCCAAAACGCATATTGCCCTCCAAGCCCGGCCGGCCACATCGGCTCCATGTCCGGCAAAAAGCTGGCGATAAGCGTCATGTCTTGATAACTATCCACTTCGAGCAGCGCCACCAATGCCGGCAGATCGACCGGCGCAAACAGCGTCTCGCGGATGGTGAAAAGCGGATGAGAGAACGTAATCGTCGTCGCTTCCGGCTGCACCTCGATGTCGCGCGCCAATCCGGCAAGAGGAATCGGCGCCGGCGTTTCGCCAGTTTGATATAAAAGTTGAAAGCCGTGGCAAATTTGATAGGGAAAAATCCAAGCCTCAAACACGCCGTTTTCCGTGCCGGCAATCATCGATTTTTGGCCAACGACCGAGATGGGCGCGTAGGGCCGGACACTGCCTTTGAGGGCAATCGAATCTTGCCCAAATGCCAAAGATGCAATTGTCAGCGTGGTGAAAAGTGCAGAAGCAAATATCGATTTCAATTCGTTCTCCAAGATAAAATTTGCGGTTGAAAATATAAGCCGGTTGCGCTTAATGTCAAGCACAAAATGTGATGTGCAGCAATGCTGCTAGGGCGGAAAATTATCGTCCGGACGCTTTATCATACACGATCCTGGCAATTTCTTGAAGCTCAGCGTCCGGACGGTCCACTTGCAATTTGAGGCGATACAGCGTTCTCCGAGCGATAATACAAATAAAGCAA
>JBOHQZ010000048.1:0-15992 GCA_050732275.1 bacterium | reverse complement strand
TGGGCATGACCGAGAACGAGATCGCCAAGCTGCAAAACAAATACGCCGAGCTTTTTCTTTCGGAATTTAGAGTTGAAGATCCGCTGGAAGAAGAGAAGGCATACAACGAGCTTTTGCTCCGCGCCACCGAGGCGATTCCGCAAATTGTCGGCGAAGCGACGGGTGTGGAACCCAATATCAATTTATCGAGAGTTCGCCCCAACGCAAGTCCGGAGGCGCGCGCTTTGCCCGGCGAACAACGCGAGGCATTGCGCCGGATAAATACGGCGGCCCGGCAACGCGGCATGCAAGCTTTGTCCGAGCATGTGGAGCGCATCGGCTTGCTCGGTGTGATCACTTCCGGCAGCGGCATAGTTTCGCGCGCGCAGGTCACCGACATTCTCGAGTTTGCTGATAGCACGGCCGGGGACATCGATTTCGCTCTGACACAAGTCAAAGCGCTGCGCATCCCGCGTGCCGGAGTGGATTATTTCGGCACGACCGTTGGCGCCGGAGGAGGTTCGGGGCGCGGCGGCAGCTTTGGCCAAAATCCCGGCGATCAGGTTCACATTGCCGCGAAAGAACTGCGCGGCAAACGCGCCACTTCTTCAGGTATCGTGCCGGAAGATATTGTGACCGGCCTCGCGGCCGCGCCACAAAAGAAGGTCGAACGCAACAGCACTTTTGAGCGTGTGGCCTCGGCGCCAACGCTCGTTCCTCCCACACCGGGCGTCTCGGGATTGCGTTCGCGTCCGGCCAATGGACACGCCACACGCGAGCGGGATAAAATCCGCGATCTCGTCGCCGCGCACAATCCGGCAATTCAAGATTGCTATCGCAAACAGCTCAAAGGCAACACCGCCTTAAAGGGAAAAGTGACCGTGCGTTTCACGGTCAACACCGTGGGGCATGTTGTTGACGCGCAAGTGATGAAGTCGGCAATGATGGCCGGCGCCGAGCTGGTGACTCTGCCGGAATTGGAAGCATGTATTTTGAACAGGATCCGGAATTGGCGTGACTTTGGCCAGGTGGATGAATCCACGGGCGAGGTGACATATCGGCAAACGTATGTATTTGGATATTGATGCGGCGGCTGGTGGCAGCATGACTGATGCAGCATGCCAAATCTAGCGAGTGCCTCGTTATTCATTCTCACGAAATTCTTCCAGAAATTAAAACCCTGCACGGAGAAAATCTCCGTGCAGGGTTTTTCTTTTTATGGAATAAAATCATTTGACAATCTGCCGTTAGAATGATAAGTTATTCCTATGTCTGAAATATCCGAATTTCTTGCCCGTGCCGCGATCAAAGCGAAGGATGACGAGCACCGTTTGAAGATCGCCAAAGCGATTGCCATCCACGACAACGCCGTGGCCGCCACCAAAACAAATCAGTTTGTGGATTGGCAAGCGGCACGGCATCTTGCCGCCGAGGTGAAAAATCATACGCTGGAAAATTTGGCGGATTTGCTCGAACAATTCGAGCAAGCGTTTGCCGCACGCGGCGGCAAAGTCTTCTGGGCAGCAACCGCAAACGAGGCGGCGGATTACGTTCTCGCTTTGGCGCAAAGGCGCCGGGCGAAAAAAGTCGTCAAATCCAAATCAATGACCACCGAGGAGATTCGGCTCAATGAGAAATTGGAAACAGCCGGCATCGAGGTGCGAGAAAGTGATCTCGGCGAGCTGATCGTCCAACTGGCGGGAGAAAAGCCTTATCACATCGTCACGCCGGCGATGCACAAATCCAAAGCCGAAATCAGCCGGCTTTTTCAAGAGAAACTGAGCGCGCCGCCGACTGAAAGCGCGGAAGAGCTGACGATGATAGCTCGGCGCCATTTGCGCCATGATTACGTTACCGCCGATATTGGCATTACCGGAGCCAACTTTTTAATTGCCGATTGCGGGGCCGTGGTCATGACGGAGAACGAGGGTAATGGCCGGCTGACGATGGCCTGCCCGCAGGTTCACCTCGCCATCGCTGGCTTCGAGAAAGTGATTCCGCGCCTGGCCGATCTCAGCTTGTTCTTGCCGCTGCTCGCCACCAGCGGCACCGGACAGGAGATTTCCTGTTATAATTCCATCGTCTTTGGGCCGCGCCGAAATTTAGAAGACGACGGCCCGGAAGAAATGCATGTCATTATTCTCGACAACGGGCGCTCACAGCTTTACAGCCGCGTCGATTTGCGCCAGGCGCTGCGCTGCATTCGTTGCGGCGCCTGCTTGAACGTTTGTCCGGTTTATCGCTTGATCGGCGGGCACACTTACAACGTCACCTATCAAGGCCCGATCGGCTCCGTGATCACGCCGCATTACAACGGCTTCTCCCCATTCCAGCATCTGTCTTTTGCCTCATCGTTGTGCGGCGCGTGCAGCGATGTCTGTCCGGTACACATCGATTTGCACCACCTGCTGTTGGAGAATCGCGCCGAGGCGGTGCGGCAGACGCGGCAAAACTTCTTGTGGCGCGCCGGCATGCGAGCTTATGCCTGGATGATGGGCGGGCGTTGGCGCTTGCACATGATGCGGCATTTGGCCAAACTCGGCCAGCCGTTTTTATTTATGCTGGGCAAAAGCCGCCGGCAACGTGTTCCGAAATTGGCGGCCAAAACTTTTGCCGAGCTGTGGAAAGAGATGCAATAATGACAAGTCGAATTTTAAAAAATTCTCCAAAGAAACGATAACTATAAATGAACAACGCCAGAGAACAGATTCTCCAAAGCTTGCGCCGCAGCGCCGCCAAGCCGCCGGCCA
Organism: bacterium; assembly: GCA_050732275.1. Taxonomy (GTDB): domain Bacteria; phylum Zhuqueibacterota; class Zhuqueibacteria; order Zhuqueibacterales; family Zhuqueibacteraceae; genus Zhuqueibacter. Next base: position 13,263 of record JBOHQZ010000048.1, on the reverse strand, counting down.
GCGGTCTGCAAAAAACGGTGCCGCTGGCCCACAAAGACGCCATCATTTATCGAAATTATGAGCCGGCGCACCGGCAGCCGCTGCAAATGTTTGCCGACAAGCTTGCCGCGCTGAAAGGCGAATTCTACCACGTTAATGATGCGAAGACAGCAGCGAAAATTTTGCGTGCGCTGTTGAGCGAGGCGCTTTTGCAGCCGCGTCATGATGGTGCTGCAACAAATCCCCGCATCGAAAAAATGGCGGCACGCCACCGCCATCCGCTCATCGACGGGATTGTGGCTGCTGATTCATGGCTCGAAGAAAACGTGGAAGTGATCGACGGCCAAAAAATTTCTTCGCCTGCTTTTGCAGATTTTGCCGTGGGCATTACCGCGGTGGATTTTCTGGTGGCGCGCACGGGCAGCCTCGTGCTCAGCTCGGCTACGGCCGGCGGCCGGCGGCTTTCGGTTTTGCCGCCATTGCACATTGCGATGGCAACGACGGATCAATTGGTGATCTCTTTTGACGAAGCGATGGCCGGGTATCAAAAACTTGGCGAGTGCGATCGTTCCAGTTATGCCACGATCATTACCGGGCCGAGCCGAACTTCCGATATCGAGAAAATTCTCGTGCTCGGCGCGCACGGGCCGAAAAGGTTAGCGGTGATAGTGGTGGGAGAAAATGCAGCAGAAACCGAAGCTCACAACTCTAATTGAAATCGCAAAGCTTCTTGAATTTTTGTTTTTGAAGTAAGCTCTCAACTCTCATGCCAAACCTCGACGAAAAATCCAAATTCTTCGACAGCACCCTCACCGAAGGCCCCATCCTCAAAGCCGTGTGGAAGCTCGCCTGGCCGACAATGTTGCAAAATTTCATCGCCGGGCTGCAGGGCATCATCGATCACACCATGGTCGGCCATCTCATCGGCTACACGGCGAATGCCGCCATCGGTGTGAGCTGGCAAATATTTTTAGTCGTCATTGTTTTTATCAGCTCGTTGTTTGCCGGCATGGGTGTGATGGTCGCGCGCTTTGCCGGCGCCGGTGAAACCGAAAAAGTCAATCGTGTCGTTTACCAGGCATTTTTGACCGCGGTCGTTCTCTCGTGTTTTGTTTTGGCGCCCATCGGTTATTTCTTCGCGCCGCAGTTGTTGGATTTGGTCAACGCCGCGGCGGCGGTCAAAGCCGAGGCCTTGCCTTATTTGCGCATTATGTTTGTTTTTAGTTTCGGCATGCTCATCTTCTTCATGTTGGGCGGCGCCTTGCGCGCGGCCGGTGATGCACAGACGACGTTGCGTCTCGGCATGGCGATGACGGTGCTCAATTTGGTTTTCAATATCATTCTTATTCGCGGGTTGGGCCCGATACCCGCGTTCGGCACGGCGGGCGCAGCGATGGGCACGGTAATCGCGGCGGGAATCGCGACGCTGACTGGACTTTATCTGCTATTCTCCAATCGGCTCGTCGTACAATTCTCCAAAACCATGAGCTGGCGGCCGGATTGGCAGATCATTCGCTCGCTATTCCGTTTCGGCTTGCCTACCGGTTTTCAAGGCATCGCGATGAATCTCGCCGGCGTTTTGTTGCTGCGTTTCATCGGCTCGCTGCAAGAAAGCGCCGCCGCGCAAGCCGCGTATGCCGTCGGTTATACCGAGCTGTTTTCTCTCATCACGTGGAGTTCAGTTGGATTGATGGGCGCGACCTCGGCGTTGGCCGGCCAAAATCTTGGCGCCGGCAAACCGGAGCGCGCCGTGCTCGCCGTGCATACGGCTTCAAAGATCGGACTGACGCTTGCTGCCGCGATCGGCGCGCTGTTCATGCTGATCCCGCAACATTTGCTGGCGCTCTTCGGGATGTCTGAACCGGCAGTGGTCGGCATCGGCACGGAACTGCTGCGGTACTTGAGCCTTTCGGGATTGTTCATTACCGTCGCGCTGGTGTACACCGGTGGCTTGCAAGGCGCGGGCGATACGCGTAGTCCGCTTTATATCACGCTGATTTCGCAAATCGTGATTCCGCTCGGGATGTGCGGCATATTGCAATCGACGCGCGGGCTGCTGCCGGCCGATATTTGGTTGGCCATCATCATCGGACATGCGACACGTTGCGTATTGTCGGCGCTGCGATTCCGGCAAGGCAAGTGGAGGGCGATCAAAGTGGAGATTCGTTCGGCCTGAATCAGCAAATTTGCAACGCAGGAGAACTGAACGAACAAACTCCGATTACACCTTAGCAACAAATTGCCGCCAATTTTTTCCGCATTGGCCTGCCTTTGAACCTACATTTAGCGTAGTTTAGGAGGCGGGAAAAAGATAAGTTTGGCCTTTGCCTGGTCGATGTTAAAAAGCAACGATTTACCGGGATAGAATAGTCAACCTACCCTATCCCACCTCCTAAATCCTCGTTGTCAACCACCTTAGCAGTTCTTTGCTCGGTGACTGCTATTTTCCTATAGTCGCGATTACCTTTCCGGAAATGACTTAGAGCTTTTCGGACTAACTTTTTAGCCGCTGAGCGCGCCGATAAGAAACTGCGCCAGGGAAATAATGGGCTGCGCCCGTAAAGCGACGCCCGTTAGGTACAAATGAATCGTTGTCCAGTTTGCCGGAACGACTTCAGCTTTCAGCACGCTCGTTTATTGCGATGATCAACATTTTGTCCAATCCGTCGCCGAAAAGGGATTTTCATGATCGATTGGTTCGTCGAAGGGAGAATTTGGGCTGCAACTATGAACCGAATCATCATGCTCAACGAGGACCTCGAGTCTCAGATGCGCATGTATCTGGCGCTGTGTCCTCACTACCGAATCGAGATTGCGGAGAACGAGCTCGCGTTGATGCGGCTCCTGCGCCGCAAAAAACCGCATCTGCTTTTGTTGGATGCGCATTACAGCAGATTCAACCACAATGGCAAGTCGGTGAGCAAGCTGGTCGAAAAAATCAAACGCAAATACATTCATCTTCCCGTGCTGGCCATCATCAACGGCGAGGATGAACGGATCGGGGAAACCTTGGCGCAACGGGGCGCGACCGGCTGGATTAATCGCCGCATTCAAATCGATGCCTTGCTGCAACGCGTGGACGATCTGCTGCAACCGATTCCATCATTTATGGAGAGCACCTACATACGGCCCGAAGAAGTCATGGCCTAGATTTGACAAGTGAGCTGCGCCGTTTGGGCTGTGCCCATCGAGCGCGGTTTGCGCCATGCCGTGGTTTTCTGGCCGCAAAATACTTGATTACAAATTTGCAAGCCGGTTTTCAGATTTTCGTGAAAACCGGCTTTTTGTTTTTGCCCTTGCTTTTTCCCCGCCGTTTTTCTATTTTGATTTAACGAGCATAATAAAATTGCTGGGCAATTTGGCCCGGCTGGTATTCATTTTGCCGGCTTATATCAGACTCAACTGTGGAGTGTGTATGCGTTTTCTTTTTTCATTTTTATTCATTGTAGTTGCCGGTGCGATCATTGGCTGTAGCAAAAAAGCCTCACAAGGGCAAGCTGCCGAAGGCCAACCGGCGCAAAACAGCAAAGGAGCGGAAGTGAACAAAACCCTAAGCGCCGCCGAAATTCAGGCGCTGATTGAGAAAGCCAAGACGGCGCCGGCAGTCGAGGTGGCAAGCGACGAGGTCGGCGTCATCGAAACCGATTTGGGCCGTATCGTGCTCGAACTCTTTCCAAGCGTCGCGCCGGAGCATTGCCGCAATTTCAAAAAGCTGGCGGGCATCGGTTTCTACGACGGCGTAACGTTTCATCGCGTCGTTCCCGGGTTTATGATTCAGGGCGGCGATATACTCTCGCGCGATGCCGACCGCAGCAACGACGGCACCGGCGATCCCGGCTACACACTGCCGGCGGAATTCAGCAATTCGCCGCACGAGCGCGGCACCTTGTCGATGGCGCGCAAGGGATATAGCGTCAATACTGCCGGCAGCCAATTTTTTATTTGCGTCGCCCCGGCCACACATTTGAACGGCCAATATACCGTTTGGGGCCGCGTTTTGGAGGGAATGGATGTCGTCGATCAAATTGTTGCCACTTCTGGAACCAATGAAGTCAAACAAACTCCGGATAATCCGGTCGTCATGAACAAAGTTCGCGTGGTGAAACGCCATGAGCTTTAAACGCCTCCTTTTGCTCGCCGCCTTATGTTGCTTCCTCGTGCCGATGTTGGCAGAAAACGCCGCCGCTATTGAGAGACAAAAGTATTGGATTTTTTTTAGAGATAAAGGCTCGTTGAGCTTGAGCAAGCAGAGCGCACTTTTCGAGGTGGCGCAAAAGCGCCTCTCGCCACGCGCTTTGCAGCGCCGCGCCAAAGTTCTTCCCGCCGCGGCGTTAGTTGATGCATCGGATTTCGATCTGCACCAGCCTTATCTGGATGAACTGGCGCGCCGTGGTTTTGCCCCGGTCGCTACTTCGCGATGGTTGAATGCGGTGAGTGTTTTCGCCACGCCGGAAGAAATAAAAATTTTGGAGAGCCTGCCGTTCGTCAAAAATGTGCAGCGTGTGGCGAGCTTGAATATCCCGCCCGCTCCGGAAATAGCGCCGGAATCGCCGCCGTTTTTTAAGACCTCGGCAACGCATCGTTTCCAGTATGGCAATTCACTCGCTCAAATGGAGCAGATGCGCGCGACGGATTTGCACGACGCCGGCATCTACGGTATCGGCGTCATCGTCGGCATGATGGATTCCGGTTTCCGCTGGCAGGATCACGAGGCGTTTCGCCACCTTCGCGGCAAGATAATTGGCGAACGGGATTTCGTTAACAACGACAATGTTACGCGCAACGAGACCGGTGATCCGTTGGGGCATGACAGCCACGGCACGCAAACGCTTTCGGCGCTCGGCGCTTTTTCATCCGGCCAATTGATCGGTCCGGGGTTCGGCGCGCGATTCATTCTCGCCAAAACCGAATACGTTCCGGCCGAAACCCATGCCGAAGAAGACAATTGGGTGGAAGCGATTGAATGGATGGAAGGCCTCGGTGTGGAAGTCACCTCTACCTCTCTGGGTTACACCACTTTTGATGGTGGCCAAACCAGCTACACCCCGTCTAATATGGACGGCAAGACCGCCATCATCACCAAAGCCGCTGAGCTGGCGGTAAGCAAAGGCGTTGTCGTCGTCAACAGTGCCGGCAACGAAGGCAATGATCCCAATTGGCGCATTATCGGTGCGCCCGCCGATGGCCCGAACGTGATCGCCGTTGGTGCTGTCGATGCGGCAGGCAATCTCGTGGGCTTTTCCAGTCGTGGTCCGACGGCGGATGGCCGCATCAAGCCGGATATTATGGCGAGAGGTTTGGGCACAACGCTCGTTAGCCCATCTACCGCCAACGGATATACCTCGAGCAGTGGCACTTCTTTTTCTTGTCCGCTGGTTGGAGGTGTTGTTGCGCAAATTCTTTCAGCTCATCCGGATTTGACGCCGGCACAAGTCATGGAAGCATTGCGCCAAACCGCCGACCGTGCCAATCAACCGACCAATGATTTTGGTTATGGCATCGTCAATGCGCGCGCCGCGGTGACTTATTGGGGGCCGGCGTTCAGCAATGAGCCGGAAGTAAGCGCCACGCAAAGCGGCGTGATCGACGTCACGATGCGGATTTTGTCCCGTGACGGGATTGCCTCGGGCAGCGCGCGCATTCATTATGCGAGACGGAGCAGCAGCGCGTTCAATGCGGTGACTATGGCGCCGGCGGATTCGATCTCTTATATCGCGCAGATTCCGCGGCCGGCACAAACCACCGACACTTTGGAAATTTATTTTTCCGCTACCGATAATCGCTTGGGGAATGTGACATACCCCCAAAATGCGCCGCAGCAAACTTTTCTGCTGCGCGGTGATGGCGTCTTGCTGAATTCCGATCAAGAGACCGTCACGCCGCCGGAAAAATTCGCCTTGGCCCCCAATATGCCAAATCCGTTCGGCGGCCGCTTCGCCGGAATAACGATGATTGCATTCGAGCTGCCGCAACCCGCAGCCGCGCAAATGCGCATCTTGAATATCCTGGGCCAACGGGTGCGCACGATTTTTGATGGAGATTTGCCGGCTGGCCGCCACGAGATGTTTTGGGACGGCACGGATGATCTGCGCCAACCGGTTGCTGCCGGCGTTTATTTCTACGAAATTTCGACGCCGTTCGGCGTTGGCCGGAAAAAGATGCTGCTGCTCAGATAGTAGCTGGTTGTGCTCGTTGCGGGGGAGAATTGGCTGTTGGAGTGATGAAGTAATGGATTGTTGGGGCGCTGGACTTTACATTACTCCAGTACTCCTTTCGGAGTTTTGCGGTGTCCCAAAAATTGAAAGTTGGTTTGGCGCTCGGCGGCGGCGGCGCGCGCGGCTTGGCGCACGTCGGCGTCCTCAAAGTTCTTGAGGCGCACCAGATTCCCATCGATATGATCGCCGGCACGAGCATCGGCGCGATAATCGGTGCGTTTTATGCGTTGCACCCGGAGGCCGGCAAGCTGGAAGAGCGGGCGAAGGCTTTCGTGCAAGCGCCGGAATTTCAAGAGAGCGGGCTTGATCTGTTCAAAAAGAAGAAAGCCGCCGAGAATTTTTTTGGGCAAGTCGCAAAATATGTCAAAGAGCGCGTGGTCATCAACCTGGCGCACAGCCGCACCTCCCTCGTGGGCGGCTGGCGGGTTTCGCGCGCCGTCGAGTTCATGCTCGAAGATCAAACTTTCGAGCAGTGCCGCATACCCTTTGCGTGCGTCGCCGCCGATCTCATGAACGGCGAAGAAGTTATCTTTCGCAAAGGCAGTTTGCGGCAGGCGGTTTCAGCCAGTATGTCGATCCCCGGTTTTTTACCGCCGCTGATGCACGACGGACATCTGCTGGTGGACGGCGCCGTGGTGGCGCCGGTCCCGGTCAATGCCTGCAAACAGCTCGGCGCGGATGTGATCATCGCCGTCGATGTTAGCCAGCCGATCGACGGGGCCGGCAACTTTGAAAATGTCATCGACGTCATCTTTCGAGCCAGCACAATTACCTCCCATCATTGCAAAGAAATGTTGCTGGAAGATGCGGATATCGTCATCCACCCGAATGTCGGCGATGTGCATTGGTCGGAATTTCGCAAAGCTGACAACTTGATCGCAGCCGGTGAGCAGGCCGCCAGACAATTGCTGCCGAAAATCCAAAACTTGTTCGAGCAAAAGCGTTCCATCTGGCGCCGACTGTTCGGATGATCTACTCGTTGCTGGTCGTTGCATGCTTTCGTCCCGAAAGGGACAGCGTGAGAATGGCCCAGAGATTTTATCTCTGGGAAATGAAATGACAACGTTTCCAAGTCCCGCAAGGGACGATTGAAAAGAACGGCTTCAAATATCACGACCACCACCTTTTCATTCGTCCCTTGCGGGACTGGCGAGGTAATGGGGTGATGTTTCCCAACAATAAATTGTTGGGCTATTGTCGTCAGTCCCTTCGGGACAAGATTTTCGGCAAATCGTTCGCTTAATTTAATGGCATGAGCTGATCACTCTTCTTCGATCAACCTCCGCAATCGCGGTAAAAAGCTTGTAAATAAAAAATGGTCAATAAAAAATTTGCGCAGGCATTGACAATGATTTGTAGACTGCTTATATTATTATGTTGTAACAATTGACTGTTCAAGATCACGCATAGGAGCTGCTGGTGGTGGTGGGGAGCGCGAGGATGAAGCATTGATATTTCAACAAGAACGGATTCGAACAACATCGCGACAGGCGGGAGATTTTCCATGCAGTTATCCGATTTTCTCTCGGAAAAGCTCATTGTACTTGGGCTGGAGGCGAGCGATAAGCGCGAAGCGGTTCGCACGATGGTGGCCAGGATGGCAAGCCATAACGCAATCACCAGCCCGGAGACCTTTCTCAATGAGGTTATCGCCCGCGAAGATCTAGAGCCGACGTGTATCGGTCGAGGCGTGGCGTTTCCTCACACACGCACGCTTTGTGTCACCCGTCCGGTGATCGCCCTAGGCCGCGCGGCGCGCAGCATCCCTTTCACCTCCAAAGAGTCCGACGACGTCCGGTTGATCTTTGTGATGGGTACGCCGAAGGACGACGCCAATACCTATCTGCAGATTCTGGCGCGACTATGCCGGCTGTTGCGCCAACCAAGTTTTCGCGAGCGCCTGCTCGCCGCGGCCACGCCGGAAGAAATTCTCGATTTATTCAACGAATATGAGACGGCAGCCAGTGAGTATGCGACGACGGTGGTCAACTGAATGAAATCCGGTGACGCCTTCTCGCACCAGCAGCCCTTGAATACGCTCGATCTCTCGCCATGATTGAATCACCCATCCGCATCGCCATTATTACACTCAGTGATCGCGTTGCGACCGGGACACGCCAAGACGAAAGCGGCCAGGTGATTCGCCAAATCGTTGCCTCCCTCGATCCACAAATCATTGCCCAAATAGTTTTGCCCGACGAAGCGGATCGACTTGCCGCCGAGCTGATCAGATTGGCCGATCACGAAAAAGCCGAGGTGATTTTAACCACCGGCGGCACCGGCCTTTCGCCGCGCGACGTAACGCCGGAAGCTACGCTCGCCGTCATTCAGCGCCGCGTGCCCGGTATGGAAGAAGCCATGCGCGCCACCGGATTGACCAAAACGCCTTACGCCATGCTATCACGCGCCATTGCCGGAGTACGCGGGCAAACGTTGATCATCAACCTGCCCGGCAGCCCCAAAGGCGTGCGTGAAAATCTCGAAGTGATTATGCCGGTGTTGCCGCATGCCGTCAAGCTGCTGCGCGCCGCAAAAATCGAAGACGCGGAGCATCGCTTTGAAACGCAAAAAGCAAAATGAAAAAGCAAACGTCAAATGATTTGTTCGAGGAGATATTTGAGATGACAAGATTGAACAAGATAGTTTATTTTTTGCTTGCCGGTTTTTTCCTGCTTTCTTTCAACCAGGATGGCATCGCCGGCGAAGACGTCAAAATCACCGCCAAAGCCGTCAAAGACACCGTGCGTGTGGGCAAAGAAGCTCGGCTGCTCTTTGAAATGAAACCCAACGCCGGGCTTCACCTCAACGTCGTGCCGGCGATTACTTTGGAATTGATCGAAGCCAAAAATTTCACCCTGCTCGCGAAAAAATTCACGCCGGATTCCACCAGCAAAACGCTGACCACCAAAGACGGTTACAACATCTTCGATCCGCAGCATGCCCAGCCGGTTTCGTTTGCCGTTAAAATTGAAAAAGGCGCCAAGCCCGGCCGGTATCCTTTGAAAGCCAAATTAACCTACTACTACTGTTCCGACGCCGAAGGCTGGTGCCGCTTCACGAACGAGGAATTTGTCATTAATTTGGTGGTGGTGAAATGAAAAGCCAGTAAACAGTGTTCAGTGATCAGTACCCCACTCACTGACTACTGATAACTGATAACTAAAACACTGATTATGACCTGGACCGAGCTTCGCCATCGCCTGCAGCATCCCGACCATAAGTGGAAAATCTACGTCTTGCTCGGCGTGCTGGCTTATTTCATCGCCATCAACCAGATTATCAAAATTCGGCCGGACCATATTTTTCTGGCGTTGGTGCTGTTTTCTTTTGTGCTCGGCAAACAGCGCGCCCGGCGTTTTCTCATTGACTGGCTGCCGTTCGTGTTGTTTTGGATCGGCTATGACATGATGCGCGGCATTGCCGACTCCGTGCGCGGCACGATTCACGTGGTGGAGCCGTATCGTTGGGAGCTGGCGCTCTTTGGCCAATATGGCGAGATTCCGCCGTTCATTATGCAACAATGGCGCGATGCCATGGCCTGGCCGTGGCTGCGAAAATTCATCGACGTGCTGGCGGCCAATTTTTACACCGCGCACTTTGCCGTGCCCTTGCTGCTCGGCTGGGTATTTTGGCACACCACCAACGATCGCCCCATGTTTTATAAATTCGTTTACACTCTTATGGTGCTGAACGTTCTCGCCTTGCTCACTTTTATGGCCTATCCGGCAGCGCCGCCGTGGTACGTTTACAATTATGGTTTTGCGCCGCCCGAAAGCGACGCCGGCTTCTGGGCGATTAGCGCCGGCAATCTCGTTGACGTCGATCATCTGCTCGGCTTCAAATTTTTTACCACGCTGTGGGATTCGTTCAATGCGAATCATTTTGCCGCGGTGCCGTCACTGCATGGCGCTTATCCCATCGTGCTGTCGTTTTTCGCTTTCAAAAAATTTCGCTGGAACCCGTGGCTGTTGAGCTTATATCCGGCCGCGGTGTGGTTTTCCGCCGTTTATTTAAACCATCACTACGTGATTGATCTGGTCATCGGCGGTTTTTATATGATCGCAGCGTATCTCATCGCCACCAAACTGGTTTACCCGGCATTTTTTGCCCGCTTTATCGAAGCACCGGCAATGCCCGCAAAGGCTGGCTCGTCACCGGCGGAGATCGTGAGAAAGAAGCCGGAATTTTTTCATTTAAAAAACTAATCTACAAACATCAAGAGAGGAAGAGGGTGGAATATGAAACGCGGCCGTATTATCAGCACCGGACGTTACGTTCCTGAAAGAATTGTGACGAATGATGAAATGACGAAGCTCGTGCCCACCAGCGACGAGTGGATTCGGGAGCGCACCGGCATCGCGCAGCGGCATTTCGTCGATCGCGAGATTGGCGCCTCGGATCTTGGTTACGAAGCCGCCAAAATCGCATTGCAGCGAGCCGATCTCAAGCCGTCCGATATTGATTTCATCATTTTCGCCACGCTCAGCCCGGACTACATGTTTCCCGGCTCCGGCTGTCCATTGCAAGCCTTGCTCGGCGTTCCCGGCATCGGCGCGTTGGACGTGCGCAACCAATGCACCGGCTTCGTTTACGGCCTGGCGGTGGCGAATGCTTTTATTGCCACCGGCCAATACAAACGCATTCTTCTCGTCGGCGCCGAAGTGCATTCCACCGGCTTGGAGTTTACCGAGCGCGGCCGACACATTGCGGTATTGTTCGGCGACGGCGCCGGCGCCGCCATTATCGAAGCGGATGAAAATGGCCGCGGCGTTCTCTCAACGCATTTGCACGCCGATGGCCGCCATGTTAAAGACCTGTGGACGGAGAACCCCGGCAGCCGGCGCATTCCGCGCATGTATCCCGGCATTCTCGAAGACGGCTCGTGTTATCCGCAAATGAACGGCCGTGAAGTTTTCAAGCACGCCGTCACCAAGTTTCCCGAAGTCATCATGGAAGCGCTCAAGACGAACAATCTTTCGCTTGACGACGTCAAGCTCGTGATTCCGCACCAAGCAAATTTGCGTATTAGCGAAGCCGTGGCGCAGCGCCTCAGCCTGCCGCCGGAAAAAATGTTCAACAACATTCAGCGCTACGGCAACACCACCGCCGCTTCGATTCCCATCGCGCTCGACGAAGCGTTGGAAATGGGAAAAATTCAGGAAGGCGATCTTGTCGTTCTCGCCTCGTTCGGCAGCGGCTTCACCTGGGCCAGCGCGGCGATTCGATGGTAACTACGATTTTTATTATATACAGATTTTCTATCTTGACTTTTTGAAGAAACCGCTTTATCTTAATCTGTAATTCTTACCGTGCTACTTTGTTTGGAGTTTATCTCATGAGCACTGCAACCGTTTTCGTTCCTGAAATTGAAGAACGCGGCATTCCGGCCGAGCAAGAATGGCCGCGACAGGGCAATTGGCCGCCGCAAGGCAAGTGGACTTATGAAGATTATCGCCGCTTGCCGGACGATGGTTGGATTTATGAAGTGATCGAGGGAGAATTGTATATGTCGCCTCCACCTATCCCCATTCATCAAGAGAACAGCGGGAATCTTTATGTAGCGTTCCACAATTATGCCAAAAAGCACGATGCCGGCAAAGTGTACGATGCTCCTATCGAAGTTATTCTCGCCGATTGGGCTAATCCCGTTCAACCAGACATTGTGTTCATCACCAAAGAACGCTTGCACATTGTAAAGCGAAGCCGTATTGAAGGAGCACCGGATATTATTGTAGAAGTTTTGTCTCCCAGTAATTGGCTAACGGACCGGCGCGAGAAGTTCGAGATTTATGCAAAAGCCGGAGTGCGTGAATATTGGATCGTCAACCCCAATGCGCGCACCATTGAGCTTTTTTTTCAGCGCGAAGGGCGTTACGAATTGATCGGCAAGTACGGCGTCGACGAAACCGTGCGCTCGGAAATATTGCCAGGATTTGAAGTGAAAGTCGAAGAAGTTTGTCCCGTTCGGTAGATGAGCTGTATAATTTTACAGAATGGGGGCGACGCTTTAGTTTTGCACTCCAATTGCACCTCCCAATCATTCGGCACAAACCCGAATTAGATGACCCACCTCCCTCATACCTTCAGCAGCGAGCAGAACTTACGCAAAATCTGAGATTAGGTGGTATGTAACAACAATGATGAAGCACCTCGGGCATGGTCTGCTCAAGGCTTATGCCGGTAAAGCTGCCTCCATCGGAGCGAATAGCGCACGGTTATTGGCGCGCTGTTAAGGACGACATATCTAACCAATCCGAAAGATCGTGCGATGGCAAAACCGAAGATCGTTTTAACCTCAGTTGGGATACTCATTGCTCACAAGCTGTCGGAGAGTGAAAAGCAGTTATGGGAGGGGATGAAAGGCACCGATTTGCTGACGCTTAGGGAAGGCAACGCGCGAAAACAACGTGAGCTGGAAAAACGTCTTCTCGCGCGGTTGTGCGAGCAGGATTTCAGCAAACCCTCCGGCCTGCACAGCACGGCTCCTGAGCTGACGAGCCTCTCCGCCATTGGCGTCGGCCCTGGCGATGAAGTGGCGCTCTTTGCCAGCGAATCCGCCGCCGGCATCTTCACCGCGCGCGTCGCCGCCCAATTCATCAAGCAAGTCTGGCATGCCACTGCGGAGTTGGAGGTCATTACCGGCTTGCAGGCGCAGGATGCCAAACTTTTCCGCAATGTCGGCGTGCCGCGTTACACGCAATCGGTGATCCGCTGGCTCTCACGTCCCGGCATTGGCCACACCCACGACGTCATTTTGAATGCCTCCGCCGGTTACAAAAGCCTGGTTCCATACACCACGCTGCTCGGCCTGATCTTCGGTGTGCCGGTGCAATATACTTTTGAAGCTTCCGCCACGGTGCTCACCGTGCCGCCCGTGCCCTTTACCTGCGACCGCGAGCTGCTCGGCCGTGTCGAGCCGCTGCTGACCAAATTGGACGCCGAATCCGAATTGCAGCAACAAGAAGTAATGAACCTCTTGAACGGGCCGGACCGCAATGTGCTGGTGCCCATGCTGGAAATGCATAACGGCAAATTCACTTTCTCCGGCTTGGGTTTGGCGGTGTACGAG
>JBOHQZ010000047.1:0-16048 GCA_050732275.1 bacterium | reverse complement strand
TCGGACAAATACCACAGCAGCGAAATGAAGATTCTTCAAATCTTGCCGCCAAACGCTGTTAGGGAGTTCGATTGGACACCGCAGAGAAAAGTGCATTCGATTTGGTTTCGTGAACCAACAAGGATTTACGCTTGTGGTAGCGGCTTTTTTATGTATGAGAACGACCAGTGGCAACAAGATGAAACTTTGCCAACGATTTTCAAGAATCGGGTAAGAGCAAACCATCGCAATGACCTCTTCCTTGCCGGTGATTTCGGTCTGCTAACGCACTATAACGGTAAAAGCTGGCGAGTGTACGATTCTCTTAGCTTGCCACAAGGCAACTATGAGGGACTAGCAGTCAAGGATGACTTAGTTGTCGCAGTTGGCTGGAATGGAGATCGAGCCGTTGTGTTGCGTGGGGTTCGTACCAATTAACCAAAACACCACATCTTTTAACGGAGGTAATCTATGTTGAACGTTGCAAAGCGGAAGAAGAACAAAACGTTTATCCACAAAACCAGGACCCCGGCTCACTTGGTCTCAATTAGACGGTGAAAATTTATCACGTCAAGATCAAGGAGCTTCAACAGAAAGGAGTGCGTCATGAAACGCTTCAACGCAAGAATCGCCGGTTGGCTGACATTCTGTTTCATTGTTGGCCTGGGATACATGACTGGCGCGCAAGCGCAGTACACACCCGAACAGGAAGCCAAAATCAATGCCGCCGTGAAAAAGGGTAAAGAGCAAGCCCGTAATCTTCCTGCCAACGAAAAGAAGCTCGAATGGCATTTGCTGAAGCTGGTGAACAAGATGACGGCAGAAAATGCCAAAGCCCGGAGGGATATCCCAAAGAAATACGGCAACCGATCCACCCAAATCGACGAGCAAGGCCGGATATTCGTGCGGATACGCTGTGGCTCTGCGGCGGACACACTCAAGATCAAAAATGAAGTTGTCAATCGGGGCGGCGAGATTTACCGTGTATTGTATAATGTGCCGAACCTTACTTTGTAAGACAAAAACCGAGTTATAACAAGCCAATAGCCGACACAAAAAATGGCTTTTGTCTGATTGTAAGTTTGATGGCACAAAATTATAGTTCGTTTTGGATTTGTCGAAGAATGAATTCTTTTATAATTTTGATCGCACCGTAAAATAGAAAATGAAATCGAGTTAAACATGAAAATACTCTTAAAATTTATACTTCTTCTCATCGGGCTTATTCTTGTCTTCGGTTGCGAGAAAAATGAAGTGCCGACAAAACCACCTGCCAATGTCTTGCCCGACACTACCAGCCATGACTTCACTTGGCAGATGGATGTGCTGGGCGACGGCGAGGCCTCCAACCTACGAGATGTGTGCATCATTGACGAGAATGATGTGTGGGCGGTGGGGGAGATCTATTTGAAGGATTCAACGGGACAGTTGGATCCCAACTCTTACAATGCTTCAAAATGGAATGGGAAAAACTGGGATTTGAAGCGAATTCCATTTATCGGTTCCTGCAGTGCAGTGCTATATCCCCCGATTAAAGCAATTTGGGCATTCTCCGATAACAATATATTACTCACCAACGGAGGCAGTATGGTCAATTATAATGGCTCTAATGCGACATTGGATTGCAGAATGAACCCCTTATTGACAGGTGCCATAAATAAGATCTATGCCGTTAACCCCGAAGAGGTGTATGCAGTCGGAAACAATGGTTCTATCGTTCACTACAACGGCAGCGGTTGGCAGAAGCTTGAGAGTGGAACGAATCAGGATATTCAGGATATCTGGGGAGCAAAAAACCCAGTTACCGGCGAATATACAATTCTTGCGGTGGCTTCGAGCATTTTTACAAGCTATGAAAAAGAGATCTTACAAATCAAGGGTACACATGTGGAAAAAGTTTCTACCCTTGGAATTGATTGGCCGGTCGATGCTATCTGGTTTGATCCGGGCAGAATTTATTATGCGGTTGGCGTCGGAATTTACAGCAGAAAAGCATTAAATGCCACCGAAAGTTGGAATGGACCTGGTTTAACCGTGACGACATATACTTCGCATGCCATTCGAGGTAATCATCTGAATGATATTTTTGTCGTTGGCGCCTTTGGAGATGTCCTGCATTATAATGGCAAAAGCTGGCGCAGTTATCGTCAAGCTACCGCATTGGCTCAAGGCTCTTATGTCAGCGTGTCTGTAAAAGGAGATTGGTTTTTTGCAGTGGGCCATAACTTTGATCGAGCGGTGGTTTTACGTGGCAAAAGAATGGAAAGGCAAAATTGACAGGAGGTGAGACCGTTGAAAATTCAGGCCGCCTGTTTTATTCAAGGATCGTTGTCGCTTGTTAACCTATTCACTTGGAGGATACCATGGAAAGGTATAAGTTTGTATTTGCTTGTCTCTTGGTGTTTGCGTGCATAATCGCGTTTGAGTTTGCCACGATATCTTACGCGCTATTCACCCCAGAACAAGAGACCAAGATCAATGCCGCCGCTGATAGCACCGCGCGTGCTGCCGCCAACCCGCCGCCCCACGAAATGAAGATCGCTTCGTTCATCCTACAAAGAATCAACCGCATGATTCAGGAAAATGCCAAGAACCATCCTGAACCCGAGAAAAAATACTCGACACGTATTATGCGGGTTGATAAGGCGGCCCGTATCCTGGTGAACGTGGCGCTTTTGCGCGGGTCCGCAAAATTGGATACGAATATCGTCGTGGAGAAAATTAGGGCGTTTGGCGGCGCGGTTAAAACCATCAGCAATCCCCTATCCGATTATCCCATTGAAATCTATTGTTGGCTGCCTTACGACACCGTGAAAGCGATTGCCAAGCTTCAGAAAGTAGCCAACATCTCCGGCATCGGCATTGGGACAACCTGGACGGGTTGTGAAACGACTATTGGCGATATGCAATTATTGGCTGATCAAGCCCGAGCTTATTTCAATGTAACTGGAAGCGGCATTAAAGTCGGCGTTATTTCCGATGGCATCCAGCACGCCAGTGTTTCGCAAGCATGCGGTGATCTACCGTCTTTTCTCCAAACTGTAAACGGAAACACGCCGGGAGACGAAGGCACGGCCATGCTGGAAATTGTGTATGACCTCGCGCCCGGGGCCGGCCTGGCCTTCGGTGGAATCAATTTAGATGGTACGGATGGCCCCAATGACATGGCTACTCGTATCTTTGACCTCTATCAGAACATCGGCTGCAAAATCGTCGTGGATGATATTGGCTGGTTATCCGGCGTTCCTTACTTTTCCGAATCGAATTTGATGCAACAGATTCAAGCGCAAATCAGCAGCAATGACAAAACCTATGTATCGGCTGCCGGAAATCACGGCAACGCTTGTTGGAATGGTTATTCCTTTGTCGATGGGGATGGTTGGCATCGGTTTTGGTTCCAAGGATCGAATTACGTTATTCACAATCCCGTTGTTGTGGGCCCTCATGCGACGATTGATATCTATTTGCAATGGGCAAACCCATGGGGCGCCTCGAGCAACAATTATGATTTGTACTTGTACGATGCGTTTAGTCGAGTGGACTCCTCAAAGACAGTGCAAGATGGCAATGACTATCCTGAAGAAATCATCAGCTACACGAATCCGACTGATGATCCTATAACGTTCTATATTCGCATCAAGAAAATGTTCACCGGCAATGAGCGGGAGCTGAAGCTGGTTGTCAGTCAGCCCCATACGTTGGGTTATCTTTATCCCAATTATGCGGGTGAAACCATGCCGGTACGCCAGATTTTCGGGCATGAGGCATCTCTTGGCGCGATCAGTGTGGGCGCTTATGCTTCTGACGCGCCGGATGCTTTGGCACCTTATTCTGCTCGTGGCAAGACACCCATCTACATCTTTGCCGGTCAAACGGAGACACGAGATGAAAGAACGACTCCGACCATTGTCGCAACGACCAAGGTCAGCACAAAAGTCGGAATTGATGGAAGCCAACAAAGTCCGCCATGGTTTGTCGAACCCTTTGAAGGCACTTCGGCAGCAGCGCCCCATGTTGCTGGTATCGCGGCGCTTTATTTTAGCAAGTACCCTAGTGATTCCCACGCCGATTTTTATAATTCGTTGACAAGCTATGCCACCACCTTGGGAAGCATCGGCACAGGCGGGGTTCATAACACCCAATCCGGGTTTGGCAAAGCCAATGCCTTCGCCACCCTCGCCAAAGGTGATTTTCTACCTGTGACCGTATCGCAAGTCGATGACCAATCCCAATCTTTTGGTCAGGTCGGAGTATATGAAGGTACAGGTTTCGTCAACTACTCGGTGCCGCATACCTTCTCTTGGCTTGAAAATAGCACGCAAACTTTAAGGTCCGACCAGAATTTCAAGCCCAGCACGACGCAGAAGTATCATGACTGGAACCAGTTGAGTGATGTGGTGAATCATCGCCAATTTACAATTTCAGTTACGACATCAGAGCTCACCTCTCACTTTAACACCGCCAACAATGCCACCATCCAGACGCAGTTGCTTGATGGCGGCAGTTCCGGAGGCAGCGTCGAGTTTAAAGATCCCTGGCTGATTGATGATACATCAGATCCCAAGGGCCCACGCAACCGCGGCTTGAATGCTGTTTGGACGTCTCAAACTTCGCCGTTTTCGCCAAGCACTGGCAGCAGCTACAAAGGCGTGTTTTTGAATCAAGACCCTAACATTCCTGGTAATCCCTACTATTCCGCCCGTGTACTGGAAACACAAACGATTAGTGGATTTACTTCATATTTCCAGAATTGGGTGACCTCCGGCGCCAATCTGACTACCCCGAACAATCTGGTTGGTGGCTACTACGAAAGCCCGGTGGTTTTTCAAAGCGCCGGGGCCACGGTGACGGCGAAGTACAAAGCGCACCTGGGCTCCAGCTCTACATTGGCCATGGCTTCCAACAACCAGCGCAAGATGGTTTACGACGGCGCGTACTACTATCTCGTGTATGAGTCCGGCGGTGAGATTTACTACACCGATTCCGATGACAACGGCACCACCTGGACGAAAGAGGTAAGAATCAGCGATGGCAACGGCGGCAACAAATATCCCTCGCTCGATGTGGCCAATCAAATCGTCATCGTCGTGTGGCAACAGGAGTTCCCGAGCACCGGTAAAATTTGCATGCGCCGCAGATACGACTTTGTCTGGCAGTCGCAACAAGAAGTCGCCAGCTTTTTTGCCAGCCCCGGATTCACGGCAACGCCGGTGATTGTCGAAGCCGGCTCGTTTGATTATCACATCGTCTGGCATGATTACGATAGCGACAACCTGACCATTCGTACCTACAAGGAGAGCACCAGCACCTGGAGCCCGGCAACCGCCATACCTTCCACGAACAGCAACTCGTTCTACCCGGCGCTCGCGGCTGACACGAATATCAATCTGCATTTGGCTTGTGCTGAGAGCGGTACGATCTATTACACCAAAATTCAATTTGACGGCAGCAACTATACCTTCAGCCCCAGCAAAGAAGATGTGTCCAGTGGAACGGGCTATTCCAACCACGTTTATTCCTCCATCACCACCGACTATAGCCGGCGGCCAAATGTGAGTTGGCAAGCCTACAGCGGGCCCGCCTTGGAAACCCAGATCATCCTGCATCGCCGTCGCGAGCTTTCCGGCGCATGGAGTAGTGCAACGGCTTTCATCGGTAACGAGGAATACTACAAGCCGTCCATTACCAGTTACCCGAATGTGACCAATAACCAAAAGCTTGCGGCAACTTGGTGGCGTGGGATCAACTTGATCTGGCTTGCTAAATATGACGGCACGTCCTGGACAGATTTCTACCAAGGCATGAGTGGCATCGATCCAAATCTCAGCGCTAACACGAGCGGCACTGAAGCAGCCAAAATCGTTTGGCGCAATGGCACAACCTCACCGTATGCGATCGCCACCACCTCACAGAACTTGCCCAAAGCCACAGCCACTCACCTCAGCCATTATCGCCGTGGGGTCATGCAGATCGGCAAAGTTGAGCTGGCTTTTGAGGTGGGTGACTTCACGTTGCAATCAGGCGCCAATAAGATTCCAATTGCGCTTTTTGCCTATAATGATACTCTGGCCGCTGGTTTCACCGGTGAGTGGAACGATATGTTTCGCACGGAGCCGGTGACTTTGCCTGCTAACGGCGAAGTGGAATTTCGCAACGGTTTTTCATTAGTCAATCCCCGGTTGATTGGCAATGCCCTGCCGCCGGGAGCTTCGGTGAATTTTACTCTGGAAGCTGTTGAGGTCTCGAAAAATATTCCGCTGGCCGTTTTGCACGAACGGGTTGTAAGCCGTAATGATACGCTTCAGTTTCGGGGTAAACGCCGGGAAACGGTGCCCGTCACTCTCGCTGGCCGGCAAGTTTATCTGCGCGTAGTAGCGCGAACACAAGGGCCGATTGTCGCCAAGCCTGCGCTGGTCGAAATTTACCACGAGGTCGCCGATTCTTCCGGCTTGCAGCGGCCAGAGCTTGCAGACGGCACAAGCTTGCCGCAAACCTTTATGCTCCATACGAATTATCCCAATCCCTTCAACCCGGAAACGGCAATCCGTTTTGATCTGCCGGAAGCGAGTGAAGTGGTGCTGGCCATTTTCAATTCCCTTGGCGAGAGCGTGAAGACCCTGGTTAATGGTCAGCGTGCAGCCGGAAGCTACGTTGAATTTTGGGATGGCCGCAACGCTGGCGGTGAAATGGCGGCTTCCGGAGTTTACTTTCTGAAAATGCGCGCAAAAGATTTCAGCGCCACGCAGAAGATGCTTTTGCTACGTTGAACAAACACTCGGTCGGACTCGCACAAGAAAGACGCCAATCGTTTCGGAATCTTCCTGTGCGAGCCCGCCGAATCTATTGCCAAAATTTTTGTTTGCATTCTTTCCGTTCTTTGCTTATATTATTCGCAACACAGGTGTCCCGCGCGCTATAAAATTTTACGCGCGGGGAGAATAGGGAATGCCGTGCAAATCGGCAACTGGCCCGCAACTGTAAGCAGCACTTCACGATTTACTCAGCTCTGTCAAGCCACTCTCGAGCGAGGGGAAGACTTGACGACCGCGGACTGAATGGACAAACGCGGACGGAATAGACGTACGCGGATAATCAGTAAGTATTGGTAAACGTCAGCGGAAGTCCATCAAGTCCGCGGTTATAGATGCTGCAAGTCAGGAGACCTGCCTGTGCGTTAATTCCAACTCCCCGATTTTTTCAATGAAATCGAGGAGCAGCCTTCGAGGGCGAGGCACAAGGAACGGTCGCTTGGTCTCCTGAATGTGAATAGCCTCATTTTCTCGAAGTGGGGCTTTTTTATTTTGCGGCCCCCTTCGCGGAGATCAATGTGTACCTGTCAACCTGCCGGATTTTTCTCCACGCTCGTCACCCGGCGAGCCTAGCCTACCCTCGGTGTTTCCATCCATCTCATCTTTAGGAGGAGGTCAAATGTTTCACCGAGTTTTAACGAGCGCCGTGGCGATTCTGCTTTTTGCCGGTTTCGCGATGGCACAAAATGAGAGGGCCATTCGCGGTCGCATCATCGATTCCCAAACCGGCAAGCCACTGCCGGACGCCAATGTTTTTGTTGTGCCGGAAGGCCCCGGCACCGTCAGCGAAGCGGATGGCCGATTTGAGCTTGCCATCGTTCCCGGCGTGCATGACTCGTTGCGTATTCGCTTTATGGGCTATCGCACCGCCACCCTCGCGATCGCGCCAACAAGCGATGATCTGCAAGTGCGCTTGCAACCGACAACAGTGCTGTTTCGCGAAGTGGTGGTGACGGCCACACGCGAAGCGAATTCGGCTGCCAATGTGCCGGTGACGACGGAAGTGATCGAAGTCGCTTCGCCGGCGCACGCCACGCGACAGACAGTTGGCGAAATTCTAACCGAAGCGCAATCGATTTTCGTCCGCGAGAACGGCGGCTTGAGCGGATTGAAAACGGTTTCGCTGCGCGGCACGCAGGCCAGTCAGGTTCTCATTTTGCAGGATAATTTTCGTTTGAACAATCCGCAAAACGGCCTCGTCGATCTCAGCGTTTTGCCGCTGCTTGGCATTGATCGCATCGAAGTGGCGCGCGGCGGCAGCTCGGCGCAATACGGCAGCGAGGCGATTGGCGGCGTCATTCATCTGCGCACCTTGCCGCCGCCGAATGGTTTCTCCGGCAATGCCGAATACACGCTCGGCGATTTCGGCACCGACATCAAAAGACTCCGACTCGGCCATGTTGCCGGACGGTTCTCGACGGTTATCGGGTATGGTCGCGTGCGCACGGACGGCGATTACGAGTATGAAGACGCGAGCCGGCAATTGCAAAAGCGCACCAACAATGCGTTGGATCGCCGCGAATTTTTTCTTCAGGCGGAAGCGAATTTTTCACCGGCGCTGAAGGCGAAGGCGTTTCATCAAAATGTAGTGAACGAGCAAGGCGCGCCGGGGTCGCTCGGTTTTGCTTCCACGACGGCCCGGCAGGATGATAAAAATCATCTGACCGGTCTTGGCTTGCAGTGGCAGAAAAGCAGATTTTTGCAGCTCGTCGCGCAAGCCGGTTATCAAAGGATGGATCAAACTTACGCTGAGCCGCTATTCGATTTCAAGAGCCATCACGTTGTGAACAGCGGTGAATTCATTTTGCACAATCGCTCGCAACTGCATCGGCAATTGGATTTGCTCTACGGCGTGGAGTTTTCGCACCACGCTTTGGAGAGCACCGATCTTGGCAAGCCGGAGCGTGATCAGCGCAGCGTTTTTGTGCAAGCCGAATGGCGCCACGGCCGCGCCCGCGATAACCGCTGGTCGGAATTGTTGATCATGCCGGCGCTGCGCTTTGACGACTATTCGGATGCGGGCCGGCGAGTGACGCCAAAACTCGGGCTGGCGTGGCGGCGGCTCGGCGCGGTTGGTTTCACGGCGCGGGTGAATGCCGGCCAATCGTTTCGCGTGCCGAATTTGAACGAGCTGTTTTGGCCGAGCAGTCCGTATTATTCCGGCAATCCGGATTTGCAGCCCGAAACCGGCAGCAGCTTCGATGGCGGGGTGGTTTTGCAAATCGCGCAACACGGCAATTGGCAGGCGGAGCTGAACGGTTTTTATTCCACGCTCGACGATTTGATCATCGACACGCCCGATGCGACCGGCTTGTTGATGCCGCAAAATATTGACAAGGCCAAATTGCGTGGCATTGAATCGGCGCTGGCGTGGCACAGCAACGGTGATGGGTTGAAGTTCAAGATCGCGCACACGTATTTGAAGGCCACCAACGAAAGCGAGCGTTCCGCGAGTCGCGGCAAGCAACTCATCTACCGGCCGCAGGACAAACTGGATGCGAGCTTGGGATGGCGAGTCACGCATATTAATTTCAATGCCTCATATCAATTTATCGGCAAACGGATCACGCCGCCGGATCAGCTTGGCAACAGCAGTTTACCCGCTTATCGCCTGGTTCATCTTGCGGCCAGTCGGGAAATTGTCGTGTCGGAATTGCGTTTGCAAATCGCTGGCGCGATTCACAATGCGTTCGATAAACGCATTCAGATTTTCCGAGATTATCCGATTCCGGGACGGGAGTGGAGGTTGACGATGCGAGTTGGGCGGTAAGAACGGTTGAAGCGTGTTGTGAATTGACAAAGCCCCCAGTTGGGGGCTTTTATTTTGCCAGCGCAAAAATTAGGCACTGCATTGACTATTTGTATTTATTTTGCTATATTCGAATCAATTAAACTTTCAAGGAGCCAATTTATGGAACAGCAAATAACTCTTGACGATATCATTGAAGACCTGATCGCGGTCGAGCCTTTGCTGCTGAATTATGAAAAGAAATACAAAGTTCGGACATTACATTTCTACAAGCTCTATAAACAAGGCAAGCTCGAAGAGCGTTGGGACTTCATTGACTGGGCCGGTCTTTACGAAATCAAACTCGACCGCGAAGAGGCTTATGAACAGCTTGCGGGCGACCCCCTGCATCATCTCCCGCTTAAAGAAGGGACCGCATTGCAGGAGGCCTAAATTATTATGGAAAACCCGCTGGCAAATGCTGCGAATTATGAAGTCTTCGTTTATTCCATCCAGCACCGTTACCCGCAGATTAAAATTTCAACCCTGGTTTTGAAACGCACCGGAAAGTTGTTTGGCGAGCTTGCCGGACAACTCTTTTTTGAAAATGAGATTCGTCTCTTTATCAGAGAGCGACTTGACTTCAAAAACGCCGTTATCAAAGGCTATGGCTACGAAGTTTGGAAGGGGACGCAGAAGCTTTACTGGTACGACTCGCAAGAACATCCCAACGATCTGGAGCTTGCCAGCACACATCCACACCATAAGCACATTCATCCCGACATCAAGCATCATCGCATCCCCGCACCCGAACTGCGCTTCAACGTTCCCAATCTGCCTTTTTTGATTCAAGAGATCATCGATAGTTTTCTGTCGCAATAAAATACTGCTCACCAATCTCAAATAGAACCTCATTTTGTTTGAATTAAAGGAGTGACCCTTATGGAAAAACAGCTTCATTCCATCGATCGATTGTTGGAACGGATTTCAATCAATCCCAAAGTGACGATGGGCAAGCCCGTTTTTCGTGGCACGCGCATTCCGGTTGAGCTCATCGTCAAGATGATGGCGCAGGGAATTGCGGAAGAGGAAATTCTCAAAGAATATCCTCGCCTTGAGCTAAAGGATATCAGAGCGGCGCTGGTTTATGCCTCGGCTATTCTTAGCAATGAAGAAGTAGTTCCACTTTTCGAAACTGAGCCGGTCTCATGAAATTCGTGGTCGATGAAAGCGCAGCCAACCGGGTTCACATGATGAAGGAAGTGCTGTGGTTGTATGGTGATAAGCTCGCAGGCAACTTCGCCGTCGCTTCGGAGCGCAAGATACGCATTCGGAAGGCTTGAGAAAGCTCTCCTAGTCTGCCCAACTTTTTAAGCTAATTGGAACGAGATTCAAATTTCCGCACCATGCGAAATAGCGTGTACAATTAAAGCGTGTTAGTTTTGGCGACTGCGTCCGGCAGGCGCGCTGAGAAATCCACCCTCGGGGATTTTTTATTCAAAAACGAAAAAACTCTTGACAATTAATCTTGGATTGTTTACATTTCTCGCAGGAGCTGTAAAGCCGGTCTCTTGAGCGATAATTCATTTCGGAGCGCCGGAATCCTACAACGCGATCCAATCCCTATTGATACCCCAACGGGCATAGCCTATCGTTGTGTTGAACTTAATTGCATTCCAGCCTAATGGCACGTGTTGAATTACGAGAAGTGACCAAGGTCTACGAGAAGGAGGTCGTGGCGGTCAATCGTGCGAGCATCAATATTCAGGATAAAGAATTTGTCGTTCTCGTCGGCCCCTCCGGTTGCGGCAAATCCACCACATTGCGCATGGTCGCCGGCCTTGAAGAGGTGAGCAGCGGCGAAATCTATATCGGCGAGCGCGTCGTCAATGAGGTGCCGCCGAAAGACCGCGACATTGCCATGGTGTTTCAAAACTATGCGCTCTATCCGCACATGACGGTGTACGAGAACATGGCCTTCGGGCTGAAGCTCAGGAAATTTCCCAAGGCGGAAATCGACCAGCGGGTGCGCGAGGCGGCGCGGATTTTGAGCATCGAGCCGTTGTTGGATCGCAAGCCCAAAGCGCTTTCCGGCGGGCAACGCCAGCGGGTCGCGGTCGGCCGCGCCATCGTGCGCAAGCCGCAGGTGTTTCTGTTCGACGAGCCGCTATCCAATCTCGATGCCAAGCTGCGCGTGCAGATGCGCACGGAGATTTCCAAGCTGCACACGCGTTTAGAGACGACGATGATTTACGTCACGCACGACCAGGTGGAGGCGATGACGATGGGAGACCGCATCGTGGTGATGAAAGATGGTGACATCCAGCAGATCGATACACCTCTCAATCTTTACAATCATCCGCAAAACAAGTTCGTCGCGGGGTTCATCGGCTCGCCGGCGATGAATTTTATGGCGGGAAAAGTGGTGCGGGAGAACGGGCTGTTTTTTCACGAAGGCCGTTTTAAATTTCGGGCGCCGAAAAAATTCGAGAGCGGTTTGGAAAAATTCAAAGATCGCGAGGTGATTTTCGGCATTCGGCCGGAGGATTTTTACCTGGCTGATTCCGCTACCGGTGTGGTGGAGGCAGCGGAGTTGACGGCGGCGGTGGAAGTGGTCGAGCCGATGGGAAATGAGATTTATCTTTATTTGAACACGGGGATCAACAGTTTTGTGGCCAGAGTCAATGCGCGTTCGGAACCGCCCATTGGCAGCCAGTTGAAGTTGGTTGTGGATATGAGCAAAGCTCACTTTTTTGATTCGCAAAGTGAAGCAAATTTAAGTTCCCTACGGGCGTAGCCTGCAGCGTGACCCAGCTCATTTTGGCGGCGCCACAGACGCCGGAAAATGATTGACGTCGTCACTCCTATGGTTCAATTATCCCATTGCCCAAAAGTGGATTGAGGTCAATATCCGTTTGATGATTTTTTGAATGCTGCCGATAAAGGTAAGGTGTCCCGGCACATCCATTGCCAGACAGCAAACTTCGGGGTTATTCTCCAAAGCATCATTTTCATTATAACCTCCGTCTCAATCAAGATGACGATATTTTCGCGTTCGCCTTGATCTCTCACAGCGCCGTTTCACCGAAATGGAAGCCAGGAATAGTTATCAATGGTGAGGCCATTCACGATGATTTTTTGCGGGCGTCGCCGCGCATCAGATAAACAAGTTTTATTCAATCACTTTTTAACTTGAGGAAAGATTTATGGACATTGCTGAATTGAAAGCATTAAAAATTGCCGAGCTTAACAAAGTCGCACAGGATTTGAACGTCCAGGGGGCGACCGGCCTGAGAAAATCCGAGCTTATTTTTAAAATCCTGGAAGAGCAAACCAAGAAGGAAGGCTTGATTTTTGCCGACGGCGTGCTCGAGGTGCTTCCGGACGGCTACGGCTTTTTGCGCTCGCCGGATTACAACTATCTGCCCGGGCCGGATGATATTTATGTCTCGCCGAGCCAGATCAAGCGCTTCGGCTTGCGCACCGGCGATACGGTTTCCGGCCAAATCCGGCCGCCAAAAGAAAACGAGCGCTTCTTCGCGCTGCTCAAAGTCGAGGCGGTCAACTTCGAGAATCCGGAAGTGGCCAAGAGCAAAATTCTGTTTGACAATCTCACACCGCTTTATCCGATCAAGCGCATCAATCTCGAGCACGATGCGAGGGACTATACTTCTCGCGTCATGAATCTGTTGTCACCGTTGGGCAAGGGCCAACGCGGTCTTATCGTCGCGCAGCCGAAGACGGGAAAGACGACCATTCTCCAGAAAATCGCCAACGCCATCACCGCCAATCAGCCGGAAATCAAGCTCATCGTTTTGTTGATTGACGAACGTCCCGAAGAAGTGACGGACATGGAGCGCTCGGTGGAAGCCGAAGTGGTAAGCTCGACGTTCGACGAGCCGCCGGAACGCCACGTGCAAGTTTCCGACATGGTTTTGGAAAAAGCCAAGCGCTTGGTGGAATATGGCCACGACGTCGTCATCCTGCTCGACTCCATCACGCGTCTGGCGCGCGCTCACAATGCGGTCGTTCCGCACTCCGGAAAGATTCTCTCCGGCGGTCTCGATGCCACCGCCCTCGAGCGGCCCAAGCGCTTTTTCGGCGCCGCGCGCAACATCGAAGAAGGCGGCAGCCTCACCATTATTGCGACGGCTTTGATCGACACCGGCAGCCGCATGGACGAAGTCATTTTTGAAGAGTTCAAAGGCACCGGCAATATGGAATTGGTGCTCGACCGCCGGCTCTCCGACAAACGCATCTTTCCCTCGATCGACATCAACAAATCCGGCACGCGTAAAGAAGAACTTTTGCTCACCGATATGGAGCTAAATCGCGTTCACATCCTGCGCAGGTTTTTGAGCGATCTGACCTCCGTGGAGGCGATGGAGTTTCTGCTCGAGCGCATGCGCGGCACCAAGTCCAACGAGGAATTTTTGAAGCACATGAATTCGTAGCGCGCTTGATTCGCGCGAACGAACAGGGGCGCCGACTAAAATTGCAAAATATGGCCGCGTAAAATTCGCTTGCTTTTGCCATGATCTTGCCGTATATTCAAAATTTGTAGTATTGTAATTTTATCTATACCTAAAAGCCACCCCCGATTTACCCTCATTTATATTGGCTGGAAATATGCCAGCCTGCTCGGTGTCGGGGCAATGGGCAAAAGCAAAGAGGAGAAATAATCGTGAAACCTAAAATTCATCCGCAATATGTGTTGGCCACGATTGCGTGTGCCTGCGGCAACACCTTCCAGGTGCGCAACACCGCCGGTGATCTGCGCGTCGAAATCTGCTCGAACTGCCACCCCTTCTTCACCGGCAAACAAAAATTGATCGATTCGGCTGGGCGCGTCGAGAAATTCATGAGGAAATACAAGAAGAGCGAAGAGAAAGCGGCGGCGCAAGTGTGATCCCGAAAGCCGATTTCGGGAAAGCGACTTTAACAACGAAACGGAATGCGCTCAGAACCCCCTGACATTTCACGCCAACGGATGAGCCAGGAAAAGTCGGGGTAATGTGTGTTCCGTTTTTTATTTATGGACGAACACCAACAGACGAGTTGAATGCAAATGCCCAAAGAAAACGCTCCGGAAAAAAAGTTGATGGTTGGCGGCCAGGCGGTGATCGAAGGCGTGATGATGCGCTCGCCGGAGATGGTCGCGGTCGCCTGCCGGCGCGCCGACGGCAACATCGTCGTGTGGCGCAAACCCTATCGCTCGCTGTTGAGCCGGTTCAAAGTTCTCGCGCTGCCCATCTTTCGCGGTTCCATCGTTCTCATTGAATCGCTCGTGCTCGGCGTGCAGGCGCTGACCTTCTCCGGTGACGTGGCGATGGAAGACGAGCGCGCCAAGCAAAACGGCAAAACTGCGGAGCCGGTTCAGCCGCTCGGCCAGCGCACGCTCTCGCAGAAAATATGGATGGGCCTGACCCTGGCATTCGCGTTCGCCATCGGCCTAGGGATTTTTTTCTACATTCCGTTGTTGCTCACCGATTGGCTCGGCGCGCGCACGGGCTTCTGGTTCAACCTGGTGGATGGCATCATCCGGCTGGTTTTTTTTCTGGCCTATTTGTGGCTCATCACAAGGATGAAAGACATCCGCCGCGTCTTTGAATATCACGGCGCCGAGCACAAGAGTATTTTTAATTTTGAAGAGAAAAAAGCTCTTGCGCCGGAAACCGCGGCGACGTTCTCGCGCTTTCATCCGCGCTGCGGCACCAGCTTTTTGCTCATCGTCATGCTCGTCAGCATTTTCGTCTTCATGGGGCTCGGCCGTCCGGAAACCGTCGGCGACCGCTTGCTGCGCCTGGCCTTCATTCCGGTGATCGGCGGCATCTCGTATGAGTTCATTCGGCTGTCGGACAAAGGCTTTCGCAACGCGTTCTGGCGGCTTTTCATTTTGCCGGGATTGTGGCTGCAACGCCTAACGACGAAAGAGCCGGATCTCGGCCAACTCGAAGTGGCGATTGTCTCATTGAAAGCAGCGTTGGGAGAAGAAGTTGAATTGCTGCCGAATGTTGTGGTGAATGATGGAAAGGCGTTGGTGGCGGAGACGGCGTAATGTTGGAGGACAAATATGCGTGATGACTTAAAGATTTCGGCGATTGAAGAAAAGTATAACGGCCAAATTTTAAACAAAAGGCATCCAACATGCGCGATGATATGAAAATCTCAGAAATCGAGGAGAAATATGATGGGCAGTGGGTGGTGGTGGAAGTGACGCGATTTGATAAATATCAAAATCCGCTGCGTGGCCGTCTTTTGTTTCACGGTACTGAGCAAGCTAAAATATATCGCAAAGGCCGAGAATATCGCGAGGTTCATCCCCAGGTGACGTTGTATTCTTTCTATGCTGGCGATCCAATTCCTCATGGTATGGGGGTGATGTTTGTCCAAAGTTGATCGTATTTCTGGGCGATTAGGCTATGGCGGCGTATTGATCGTGCCGATAAAACTCAATGGCTTGATTTTACGATTTATGGTGGATACCGGTGCTGCGTTTTGTGCGATCAGTCGCAAGGCTTTGGATCAGATC
>JBOHQZ010000046.1:0-16049 GCA_050732275.1 bacterium | reverse complement strand
CCGCTGGAGATTGATTACACCGCCACCAACAGTTTCGACCCGGATGGGACGATTTCCTCTTATCAAATTTTCTTCGGCGACGGCGAGACCTCACAGGACCCCATCGGTAAGCACACTTTTAAGAATGACGGCAATTATCAGGTGATGTTAATCGTCAAGGACAATTTAGGCCTGGCCGATACGACGAATGTGCCTGTGCGCATTTCCACGCCGCCCATCGCCGCGCTTAAAATCGACCCGGACTCCGGCGGCAAAATCCCGTTGGACCTGACGGTTAGCGGCAAGGCTTCGAGCGATCCACATCCTAACGGGAGTATCACCGCGTATCTCATTGTCGTAACCAATGTCTCCACCAATGCGCAACGGAGTTTTCCCCAAGATTCCGTCACAACGAAATTAACGGAACCGGCTTATTATCGGATTTCGCTTACGGTGACGAACAATCGTGGCCTGACCAGCCTGGCGGAGAAAGTGATCCCGGCAGGGTTGCCGTAACAACACTTTTAACGACACTGGCAAATGATTTGGTGCGATAAATCAATCTTTTTTAACCAGCGGAATCAATCATGAAAAAAGCCCTGTCCATTTTTATTTTGCTGCTGCCCGTGAGCCTTTTAGCTCAGGATACGTATTATTATCACACCGTACGCTCCAGCTCGCTGGCCGCGGCGTACGGAAGAACTTACAAGGTGAATTATGCTTATCAGTTGTCCCGGCTGCGGCAACTGAAGCTTTCCGGCGTATACGTTTTCGACGAATATACGCAAGCCGACGGCAATCGCATCAAGGCCGATGTTTACAATGTCGGCGCGCAGTTTCAGTATAACTTAATTCATCTCGACAAACTCTTTTTTAGCATCAATCTCGGCGCCGGCGGATATAGAATCACGGCCGCAGATTTGATCGGCGTCAAGTTCAAAGAATGGAAGGTCAATTTTCTGGGAGGAGCGCAAGCCGAGTATTATCTCCAACGCAACCGGCTGGCGATACTCGTCGACTACGACGTGCTGTATTTTCCGTTCAGCAAGCTTTACGAAGTTTTGCACGTGCCGACGGTGGGGCTGGGGGTGTTTTTTTGAGGGGCGCGTCGCTAAAGACACCACGCTAAAAAACCGAAGCACGCTGAAAGCGTGCTATGAAATTTTTTTGATCTCTTCGAGCAGCCTGTTTAGCAGATTTTCTATTTGCAAATCAGCCGCCCATCGCTGAAGATAAGTGAAATCGAGCTTTGCACCTTGAACTTTGGCGATATTTACAGCGTCGTTGAATTGTCGCTCCGACTCGCCTATTTTTGACCACTCCAGTTTTGCCAGAATTGTGTCTTCGGCGGTGGCGAACCAGCAGGGGCGCCCTAATAAATCATTAGTCTCTCTCCGCTCAAATTCAGAGAGGGCAAAAGGCCTATTTTTGCGAATAAAGAAATCGATCTTGAAGCCGGTGTCATAATGAAGGGCATTACACATGAAATTACTTCTGATGGCATCTCTTGCGGCCTCCACGTCAAAATAAAAATCATTACCCAAAGCTTGCACAAACTTTTCAAGACTCGGTTCGTCAATTTTTATAACCATGTCGGCATCGTGCGTCGTACGAGGCTTGCCATGAACGTTGCTCGCAAATGAACCAACAATCATGTAAGCAACGCCGCAATTCTCTAGCTTCTCTGCGACAGACTTGAGTACCTCTTCAGGAATCATGGCAGAATATCTTTCGCATGAGGATAAGCAGCAAGAAATAACTTTTCCGGTATGGTTAACCGAATCGCAGCCAAACGAACTTGTTCATCATTATATTCGGGATGGCGACGACGTACTCCAGCGGCGAGCAATTTGCGGGAAGTTTGCGTTAACTCGATGGCCAACTGTAAACGTCTTGCTGGCGTCATCTTCCGGAAAATTTCATTCTGTATGCGTTCAACCTCTGGCGAAGTATCTAATGGCCTGCTTTGTTTCATGCCCATTTCTCCATCATTGTTTCAATTGAAAAATAATATCTTTCCGTCATTTCCGCAAGCGAAACTTCCAGCAAATCAGGAATCCGCAACGAGTCACCGCCGGTGCGTCCGAGCACGGAGAACGGCACGCCGTGCTTTTGGCAGATTTGAGCGATCGCGCCGCGATAGGAAGACGTGTATGAAACAATAATCCTCGACTGGCTCTCGCCGAAGAGCGCGAAGTCGGCGCGATCATAAGGCCACAGCTCGAATGTTGCGCCAATCGGACGTTCGTTATTCATGATGCAACATTCCGCCAACGCCACGCCCAAACCGCCGTCGCTGACATCGTGCGCCGAGTTGAGCAAACCCGTTTGAATCGCCTCCAGACACGCCGCTTGCATCGCTTTCTCTTCCTGCAAGTCGATAAAAGGACAATCGCCGGCAACTTGGCCGTGCATCATTTTTAGAAATTCGCTGCCGCCGACTTCTTCCAAATTGGCGCCGAGCAACGCAATCTCATCGTCCTCATTTTTAAAAAACGCCGTGGTGGCGTGGCGAATATCGTCGAGAATGCCGAGCATGCCGATGGCCGGCGTCGGATAAACGGCGCGCCCTGGGCTTTCGTTGTAGAAGCTCACATTGCCGCCGGTCACCGGCGTTTCGAGAACGCGGCAGGCTTCGCTGATTCCGGCAATCGCTTCTTTGAACTGCCAATAAATTTCCGGCTTATACGGATTGCCGAAATTCAAACAATTCGTGATCGCCACCGGCCGCGCGCCGCTCACCACGACGTTGCGCGCGGCTTCGGCCACGGCGATCATCGCCCCGCGCCGCGGGTTGAGATAAACGTAACGGCCGTTGCAATCGGTTTTCAACGCGACGCCTTTGCCGGTGCCTTTGATGCGCAGCACCGCCGCATTGCTGCCGGGCGCAATAACGGTGTTGCTGCGCACGGTGTGATCGTATTGTTGATACACCCATTGCTTGCTGGCGATATTCGGCGAGGCGAGCAATGTGAGCAACGCTTCTTTCAAATTATCAATCTTCGGCAGAGCCGCCGCGTCAAACGCGCGTGTGGCCTTCAGATATTCCGGCTCCTTCGTCTCGCGAACATAAACCGGCGCGCCGCCACCGACGACGAGACTATCCGCCGGAATCTCGGCGACGGTCTTTCCATTTGTGCGTACCCGCAAAATATTGCCGCTTGTCACCCGGCCAATCGTGGCGGCATGCACGTCCCACTTTTTGCAAATCGCTTCGATATCTTTTTCCTTCCCCGGCTTGGCCACGATCAACATACGCTCTTGCGATTCAGAAAGCATGATCTCATAGGGCGTCATCCCCGGCTCGCGCAACGGCACTTTTTCCAAATCGATTTCCATTCCGTGTTGGCCGCGCGCCGACATTTCCGCAGTCGAGCAGGTGATACCGGCGGCGCCCATGTCTTGCATGCCAACGAGCAGATCGGCTTTGATCATCTCCTGCGTGGCTTCGAGCAAAATCTTTTCCGTGAAGGGGTCACCGACTTGCACCTGTGGCCGTTTGGATTCGCTCTTCTCGGAGATTTCTTCACTGGCGAACGTGGCGCCATGAATGCCGTCACGTCCGGTCGATGATCCAATGAGCATGACGGCATTGCCTTCGCCCGCCGCGACGGCCCGCGCGACACGATGATGCCGGACGATGCCGACGGCCATCGCATTCACCAATGGATTATCCTGATAGCAGTCGTCAAAATAAACCTCGCCGGCAACGGTCGGCACGCCGAAGCAGTTGCCGTAATCACCGATGCCTTTGACCACGCCTTTCACAAGATAACGCGTACGTGCGTTTTCGAGATCGCCGAAACGCAGCGAGTTGAGCGCCGCGATCGGCCGCGCGCCCATCGTGAAAATATCGCGCAGAATGCCGCCGACGCCGGTGGCCGCGCCCTGATACGGCTCGACTGCAGAAGGATGGTTGTGGCTCTCGATCTTGAACGCAATCGCCAGCCCATCGCCAATATCCACGAGGCCGGCATTTTCCTCTCCGGCTTTCACCAACAGGTGCTTGCCCTCGCGCGGTAGCGTTTTGATGAGCGCCAAAGAATTTTTATAACTGCAATGCTCCGACCACATCACCGAAAAAATGCCCAGCTCGGTAAAAGTCGGCACTCGGCCAAGAATTTCGAGAATGCGATTGTACTCTTCTTCGGAAAGCCCGTGTTGAAGGGCGAGATCGAGGGTGACTTGGGGTTCGCGCATGTTCTAACTAAAAAGTGAGGTATAATAAAAATTTATCCCACGGTCTTTTGAACACAACTTTCACACTGGCAAATTTCCCTCAAAAAATCAAACGTATAAATTCCCTCCGCATGCCCGTCGCTCCATTGAAAATTGAGCGCGTAGCGGCCCATGACTTCAGCTTGTTTAATATCCAAATGGGAAGAAACGATCTCGTGCGCTTGCAAAACACGAAGCGGATTCGCCGGCTTGGCCGGTGCGCGCCGCGCTTCCGAGCAGGAAGCGCATGGGCATTGCCGGCGCAAAAATTCAAGCGGATAGCTGCTGGCGTGGCCGTCGTCCCACTCAATTTGCAGCGTGCGGGCGTCTGATTTTTTTATATCAACCGGAATCATAAAGGCAAACGTTTCTGAGTAAAATGATTGGTTTTTTCAAAGGAACCGTGTATATTATAGCAATTTCGCCGTACAAATCCAACAATTTTGTAACAACACGAGTGGCAACCGTGTCAAAATATCCTGAAATCGATCTGCAAAAAGTCAAGACGTATTCGGTACGCCAGCGGCTCAGCAAAGTGCATCGCGACGAGCTGGCCAAGCCGTTTCGCCGCGGCGATTTTTTTGAGACCTTTTATCACGCGCTGCCGAATATTCTCGTCGCCAAAGATTTTCGCGAGTTGGTCGAACACATCATTGCCGCGCGCGAGAATGACAAGCCGGTGATCGTGATGATGGGCGCGCACGTGATCAAAGTCGGGCTCTCGCCGATTCTCGTGGATTTAATGCGTCGCGGCATCATCACGTGCCTGGCGATGAACGGCGCCGGCGTGATTCACGACACCGAGCTGGCGCTATTCGGCCAGACTTCCGAAGAAGTCGCGGATGGGCTTGCCGACGGCTCGTTCGGAATGGCGCAAGAGACCGGCGAGTTCATCAATCATGCCGTCATCAATGGCCGCAGTAAGCAGCAAGGCTTTGGCGAAGCTGTCGGTGAAGCGCTGTTCAATGCAGGAGCCGAGGGATTGAAACATAGTCTTCTCGCAACGGCTTTCGAATTATCGATTCCGGCGACGGTTCACGTGGCCATCGGCACGGACATCATTCACCAACAGCCGACGGCGGATGGCGCGGCGTATGGCGAGCTGTCGTTTCGCGACTTCAAAATTTTCACAGCGCAGGTGGCAAAAATCAACGGCGGCGGCGTGGTGCTGAATATCGGCTCCAACGTTGTCATGCCCGAAGTTTTTCTCAAAGCTTTGACCGTCGTTCGCAATCTTCAACCGCCGGTTAAAGATTTCTTCACGGCGAATTTCGATATGTATGCGCATTATCGCCCGCGCGTCAATGTGGTACAACGGCCAACGCTACAAGGTGGGAAAGGCTACAATTTTATCGGCCACCACGAAATCATGATTCCGTTGCTGGCCGCGGCGGTGAAGGAATTTTGTTAAAATGTTCGTAGTAGCCGCCTTCAGGCGCTTATCACGCCAACTAAATACATTTTAAGATTCTTGGAATTGCCGCTATGAACAAAAATTTCATTCATGCCGCGCATGAAAAAAACTCCGAGATCATTGCACTCGCCCAGGAGCTCATCCGCATCCCCAGCATGTCCGGCGAGGAAAAAAATATCGCCGAATTCGTACGCAACGAGATGCAGCGGCTCGGCTATGATCGCGCTTGGATCGACGGCGCCGGCAATGTGATCGGCCACGTGGCCGGAGAAAAACAGAGTGTCCCTGGCATCATGCTCGTCACGCATCTCGACCACGTCGATCCCGGCGACCGCGCGCTTTGGCGGCACGATCCTTTTGGCGGCGAGTTGGACAACGGGCGAATTTATGGCCGCGGCGCCAGTGACATCAAAGGGGCTTTAGCGGCGCAAATGATGGCGCCGGTTTTTCTGCGGCAGTTGGGCAAAAAGCCGGCACGTGATGTTTTTGTGGTTTCCACCGTCATTGAGGAAACCGGCGGTTTGGGCATGCGTTACTTATTGGCACAAAAAGAATTTTCCGCGAGCTGCGCCGTGATCGGCGAGCCTTCGGGAAATGAAATTCGGCTCGGCCATCGCGGCCGCATGGCTGTTTCCGTGCGTTGCTTCGGACGCTCGGCGCATGCCAGCGCGCCGGAACGCGCCATCAATCCGCATTACCACGCCGCGCGTTTCTTGCTGGCGTTGGAGAAACACTTGCCGGAGCTGGCGACGCATCCGCAGTTGGGGCAATCGTCCATCGCGCCGACGCTTTATCAAAGCAACTCCGTGAGTCCGAATGTGATTCCGGATTATGTTGACATCCTATTGGATTGGCGCACCACCAGCGAGACGATGCGCGATGGCGTTGGTTGGATTGAAAAAATCATCAAAGAGGCCGGCGTCAACGCTCGCGCCGAGGTGCCGCGCGTTACGCAAAAAGCTTGGACAGGATATGAAGAAAAGGATTGGCCGGTGAGTTACACGAGTTTTCTCACGCCACGAGAGAATGAAGAAGTGCAGAAATTTGCCGCAGCTTTTCACGCCGTGACCGAGCGTGAGCCGACATTCGGTATCTGGCGTTTTGCCACGGACGGAAGACTCACAGCGCAGGCGGGCATCACAACTTTCGGATTTGGACCCGGCGAAGAAGCGCAGGCGCACGTTGTCGATGAATCCATCAGCGTGGAGCAGCTTGTGGAAGCGGCGGCGGTTTATGCACAATTTTGTTTGGAAAAATCCTAAAGTTCCCCGCAGAAGCCCACGCGAAAGAAGCGCAATGCCGGTAATATTGAAGTGGCAGTTTATAGTATTATCCTGAAAAAACTATCATGACTGCGACGATTTTATTGCACCACAAAGGCACAAAGGTCACAAAGTTTTTTTCTTTGTGTTCTTTGTGCCTCGTGGTAAGGTTTGGTTGCGGCCAAAGCCGCGCTAAGAGATTCACCACTCTTTTTCCCTGATGAGGTGGGGCGCTGATTCACTGGTTCTCAACTTTTGACCTCTCGCGCATAACGAGCATGAAAATTGTCATGAGAATGCTTTTTGCCGGCACTTTTTTCCTCTTCATTTTCGGACCCGCATTTCTGTATTCACAAACTCCCGGCCATAGCCCTGGCGAGCTGATTTTAAAATTGCGCAACAGCGCGGGGTTATCTAAAACCAGCTCCGGCCGCCATGAAATCAACTCTGTTACAGTGGCTTCAAATCTGCAAAAGATCGGCGCGCACGAGGTCGTATTGGCGCTGCCGGAAAACACGCCGCCCGATCTGCGCGGAATCGTGCTCGTGCGCTTCAACGATTTATCCGTTGATTTGTCGCGCGCCATCGCTGCTCTGAGCGGGCAAGCAGAAATTGAATATGTCCAGCTCAATCACGTTTTGACTTTGGAGGCGGCGCCGATCTCCGCCGGCATGACGATGATAGAAATACCTGCATGGAAGGATGAGCCGAACGATTCGCTTTTTGCCTCGCAATGGGCGCTGCAAACCCTTCGCGCGGCGGAAGCGTGGCGCGTGACGACCGGTGATCCCGACATTTTAATTGCCGTGATCGACACCGGCCTTGATTTTAATCATCCCGATTTACGCACCGGCATGTGGATCAATTCCGGCGAGGACCTCAATCATAACGGCGCTGCGGATTCATTTGATTTCAATGGTATCGACGACGACCGCAACGGCTTCATCGACGACGTGCGCGGCTGGGATTTCACCGACGCGCCTAATTTTACGGACGGCGGCGACTATCTGAATCGCGACAACGATGCGAGCGACGAGAACGGCCACGGCACCGCCGTCACCGGCATCATCGCGGCGACGGCAAACAATCGTCTCGGCATCGCCGGGTTGGCGCCCGGCTGCCGCGTCATGGTTTTGCGCGCCGGCACCAGCCAGGGTTTGCTCGAAGAGGACGACGTCGCCTCCGCGATCGTCTACGCCGTACAAAACGGCGCGCGCGTTATCAATATGAGTTTCGGCGATGTCGTCGTCTCGCCCGTGCTGCGCGACGTCATTCGTTTCGCGCATGCCCGCGGCGCCGTGCTCGTCGCCTCGTCCGGAAACTCTGCTACCGATAAACCGCATTATCCATCAGGATTTTCTGAAACGATTTCCGTCGGCGCGACCAACAGAACCGATCAACTCGCCGGCTTCTCGAATTACGGCGCGACCATCGACGTTGTGGCTCCCGGCCTCGAAATTTGGACAACGGCACTCGATGGCAAGTACGGCCTGTTTGCCGGCACCTCGGCGGCAGCGCCATTTGTTTCCGCACTGGCCGGCTTGCTGCTCTCGCGCTCGCCGAATTGGAGCACCGCGATGGTGCGCGCCGCATTGACGAATAGCGCGCAGGATTTGGGGGAAAAAAGTTGGGATCGTTTCTACGGCGCCGGTCGCCTCGATGCGGCTGCGGCGCTGCAAACCGAGCAAGCCGCGCGCGCTGAAATTCATTTTCCCGGCATGGATGCAGGATTTGCCGGCGGAGATTTGATGATTCGCGGCACGGCCATTGGCGCTTATGTAACAAGCTACGAGTTGGCTTATGGCCTTGGTGATAATCCCACTGCATGGTCTCGCATTAGCCGTTCCGAAAATCGGCAGGTGCTGGCCGATTCGCTCGGCGTTTGGCCGCTCGCCAATTTGCCCGACACCACGTACACACTGCGCCTCTTCGTGCAACAACAAAACGGCCGCAGCGTCGAGGATAAAATTCGCCTCTTTCTCGATAACAAACCGCCGCGCTTCGGTCCGGTTAAAATGACGCCGCTGATCGACGGCAATCTGCACAGCGTGTTGATCGAGTTCGCCACTGATGATCTGGCGCAGGCCGCGTTGTGGTGGCGTCCGCAAGGCAGCGCCGGCGGCTACAACGCCGTGCCGTTGAATTATTTGACGAAAACGCATCGCCTCAACTTTTCACAACGGCTGGCGCGCGGCAATCTCGAATTTTATCTCGAAGCCGCCAACCGCGCCGGCCTGAAGCAGCTTGACAACAATAGTGGAAAAAATTATGCCCTCGATTTAAATCAGCCGCCGGTGAGCACGGCGCCGTTTGTTGAAATCACCTTCAAGGAGCTCGGCATCGCGCCGGATTCGCTCTTAACGCTGCCGGCCGGATGGCTGCTGGCGCGCGCCACTGATTTTAACGGCAACGGCCGCGGGGAGATCGTTATGTCGGTTTATGGAAAAAATGGCGGCGCCGGCCCGTTGACGATCTTCGAACGCAGCGATCCCGGTTTTGTGAAACGCTTTGAAACGGCGCATCTCGGCATTCCTCGCGATATGGGAGATGGCGACGGCGACCGGCGCGCTGAGATTCTCGGCGGGATCGGTCCGCAGAGCTTCGTTTACGAGGCAACGGCGACCGGCGCCTTTCCGAGCGTGCTGGTTTGGGCCGATACCAACGATTTCTGGGCCAGCCGTTTCGCCGATCTCGACGGCGACGGCCGCCAGGAGATTATCGGCCGCCATGAAGGTGTTTTTGAGGTGCGAGAAAATATCCGTGACAATCAATATCAACTCGTCGCGACTTTGCCTAATTTCACCAAAGGCGGGAATATCACCGGCGTGCCGCACAGCGAGATCGCCGATTTCGACGGCGACGGCCGGCAGGAAATTTTGTTTGGCGACTACGATGGCGATTTGTATATTTACGAAGCGGCCGGCGACAATCGTTTCGTCGCCACGTGGAGCGACAGCCTGCCGTTGATCGACAGCATCGATTTCATCCGTGCCGGCGATTTTGACGGCGATGGCCGCCTGGATTTCGCCGCCGGCTGCCACTCCGACCCCGGGCTGAATACCGAGCAGGAATTTGACGCGCGCCATTGGCGTTTTCGTATTTATCGCAGCACCGGCGACAATCGTTACGAGCCGATTTGGCAACAAGCTTTCTTTGGCTTGCAATCGCCGCAAGATTTCGACGCCGGCATCGGCGCCGGTGACATCGACAACGACGGCCGTGACGAGCTTTTTCTCAATCTTTTTCCCAATAGTTATATCGTGAAAATCGAGAATAGCCAGGGCAGAGTTATCTGGAATCATCAGCCGGCGCGCAGCAACACCACGGTCGTGGCAAATCTGGACGGCGCCGGTTTGCCGGAATTTTATTTTGCCGATGGCGAAAAGCTGCGCGCATTTCAATTGCCCAGCGCGCTAACCGGCGCGCCGGCCCCGGCCGAAGTCGAGGCCCGCCCTCTCGATGCGACGCGCGTGCTGCTCACCTGGCGGCAAGTGGCGAGAGCAGAGGGCTACGCCATCTATCGCAGCGCCGGCAACGCGCCGCTACAATTGCTCGCGACAAAAACACAAAACGCTTTTCTCGATTCATTGCTCGTGACCGAGCAATTGTATCGTTACGCCGTAGCGACGGTTGACTCGCAGCAACAGCCGATCATCGGTCCGCGTTCTTCCGCAGTCAGCGGCCGCCCGTCAAAGCCGCCCATCGTGGTGAGCGCTTATTTTTTTGCGCCACATCACGTTGCCGTGCGGTTTGACGAGCCGATGCACGAATCCGTGCGGCAAGTCGCGTTGTTTCGATTGTCGCAAGCCGGTGCGCCGCTTGACCTGCAGCCGGAAAGCGTCGTGCTGAGTCGATCCGGCAACGAAGTCATTCTGAGTTTTCCGCCGGCCGTCTTCGTGTCCGGCAATTATCAAGTGCGCGTCGGCCGCGCCGCTGATGTCGATCGCGTACCGTTGGACACCACGCGAAATCGCGCGTCATTCACGGTTGCACCGGAGCCGCAGCGTTTTTATATTGTCTCGGCGGCGCTCGAGTCGCCCCAACAGATTCTCGTTCGTTTTAATTTACCGGTAGAAGTGGCCAGCGCCACCTCCACTGCCAATTACCGTCTCAAAACGCTTGGCAGCAAGACGCCGAGCGAAATGGCGTTGGCAAGCGCGGTTGTGGTGACAGGTGATTCAACTGCGGTGCGATTGACTCTTGCCAAAGGCGTACTCGGTCCGTTCGGCAGAAATCACCTCATCGAAATTATCGGCGTGCGCAGCGCTTCCGGCATTCCATTGCGGCCCGGCGAGGGCGATGCCGTCGGCTTTTCCATGCCGAGCGCCAATCTCGACAACGTGCGGATTTATCCCAATCCGTTTCTGGCCGATCGGCACCCAATGCTCACGATTGGCGGTTTGACGGAACAAGCCGTGGTCAAAATCATCGACGTGGAAGGCCGCGTGCTCGCCACGTTGGAAGAATCTGACGGCAACGGCGGCGTCGATTGGAACACGCGCGATGCAAGTGGTCGCCTCGCGCCCTCAGGCGTTTATTTGTGTTACATCACCTCGGGCGCACAAACGACGGTGACGAAGTTTGTGATTGTGCGTTAGAAAACCCATTCTTAACTTGAAAGGAGTAGATTGAGATGATTGCGGTAAAAGGCTTATATGATGGCGAGCGCATTGCACTCCTTGACCCTTTGCCTAAGAAGCAAGTTGGGAAAAAATCCCTGGTCGTTATCACATTTTTAGAAGAGGAAAAAGTTCCCCGTTCAACCAAACAAGCTGTGAAGGAGCTTGTTGCCAATAAACTGCTGGACCTTGACGAGGTACTTAATGAAATTTAAAGCCACACCGACCTTTGCCAAGGCGTTCAAACGGCTGCGGAAGAAACATCGAATTTCTCAAGAAAGCGTGAACTCGATTAGGACACACGCGAGATTTTCGCACCGTCCGGAGTTTATTGGTGGCTACGCTAATGCCGGAATATTGGATCGATGGATAGTTGGATCGATGGATAGTTGGAACATTGGATTGTTGGATTATTGGATTGTTGGATTAATGGAATATGGAATATTGTAATCGAATACCCCATTACTCCAGTAATCCAACGACCCACAAATCCAACATTCCAGCAATCCAACATTCCATTTCCAGAGGAGGTGTGGTATGCTCGTCGTCGGCTTAACCGGCGGCATCGGTTGCGGCAAGTCGGAAGTGCGACGCCGCTTGCTGAGCGCCGGCTTCATCGTGCTGGATGCGGACACCCTGGCCAAGCAGCTTGCCGAGACCGATCCGGTTATTATCACCAACATCAAAAAAGAATTTGGCGAGCAGATGTACGACACCGCCGGACATCTGCAGCGCAAAGCGCTCGCGGCCGTCGTGTTCAACGACCGCAAGCAGCTTGAAAAGCTCAACGGCATCATCCATCCGCGCGTCATCAGTACCGTCGAGCGGCAGATCGACGCGTTTCAACAGCGCGGCGAAAAGATCGTCGTCGTCGAAGCGGCGCTGCACTATGAGGTGCATTGGAACGAAGCGATGGATGTGATGGTCGTGGTCAATGCGCCGATGGACACGCGCATCCCACGCGTCATGCAGCGCGACGGCGTGGACGAAACCAATGTGCGCCGGCGCATGGCCAATCAGCTTCCGCTCGAAGAAAAAGTCAAGCGCGCCGACTGCGTCATCGAAAATAACGGTGATCTCGCCGCGCTGGATGTGGAAGTGGCGCGGCTGATTTCGTGGCTAAATGCACGAGTGGCCAATTAATGGAGTGGTGGATTGATGGAGTATTGGGCTCCATTAATCCATCACTCCAATACTCCATCACTCCAGTTAACCGATAATGCCAAAAACAACGACAAACTCCCCCCGCATCATCTCCGCCTCGCGGCGCACGGACATTCCGGCGTATTACGCCGATTGGTTCATGCGACAGGTGGAGCGCGGCGACGTGACGTATCCGAATCCGATGAGCTTCAAGCCGGTGCGGCTCTCGCTGCGGCCGGAGGACGTGCTCTTCATCGTCTTCTGGACGCGCAACCCGCATCCGCTCGAAAAATATCTCGACCGGCTGGACGAGCTTTACGAACGCGCCTATTATTTTCATTTTACCATCAACGGCATGCCGAAGGCGCTGGAGACCAATAATCCGCCGTTGGAATTTGCCATTGCCACTTTTCTTCGTTTGGCCGAACGTTATCCCGGACAAGTGTTCTGGCGCTATGATCCGATTGTATTGTCCGATCTCACCCCGCCGAGCTATCACATTGAAAAATTCGGCCAGCTCGCCGGGCGCTTGCGCGGCTCAACGCAACGGTGCTATTTTTCTTTTGTGAATGGGTATCTGAAAGTGCAGCGCAATTTTGCCAAAGCCACGGCCGAGCACGGCGTGAATTTCCGCGATGCTGATCTCGCCGAACGCCTCGACATCGTGCGCCAGCTCGTGCCGATTGCCGCGGCGAATGGCATGACGCTGTATTCCTGTTGTCAGGATGCGTTGTGTCAGGTCGACGGCGTCGCCAAATCTCGTTGCGTTGATATTGAAACCATCCGCGAGATTGCCCCGGAGCGTTATCGCCAGCTCCGCGCAGCGCCGACGCGGAAAGATTGCGGCTGCTACGAAAGCCGCGACATTGGCTACTACGACAGTTGCCCGCACGGCTGCATTTATTGCTACGCGAATTTGAATCGCGAAAAGGCGAAGACGTTTTATAGCGGCTATTTGGAGAAACGGGCGCTGCCGATGGATGGGGAAGCGGAAGGCGTAAAGCGTAAGGCGTAAATCTGATGACTGCGTCCGTAGGATTCATCATCAGGCTTTCTTTCATCCCTCGCCTCTTAGATTTGTCCATTCCCTTTTTATGAAGGGCTTCCACTCTTGACTTTTTGTGTTAAAATTGTTAATTTCGAGTACCGTCTAAAATAACCCCCCGTGCGTGCACATAGACTGGAGCCGCCGATGCAAGAAATTGATGATAAGGGTTATCGGAAGCTCTTTTCCAATAAAGAGATTTTTCGGCAGTTGATGGCCTCGTTCGTTCACGAGGCGTGGGTGAAAGAGCTGGACTTTTCGCGGTGCGAATTGGTCAAAGGATCCTTCGTTTCGAGGAAATACAAGAAGACCTTTACCGACCTGCTGTACAAGGTGAAACTGCGCGGCCGCGATCTGTACGTGGTGATCCTGCTGGAATTCAAATCGGCGCCGTCACTGTTTGTGGCAGTGCAAATGGCGGGTTACATTTTGGATTTTTACCGGCACCTGATTGATTCCGAGAAGAAGCTGCGCAAGCTGCCGCCGGTGTTTCCGATCTTGTTGTATAACGGCAAGAGGCGTTGGACGTCACCGCTTGATCTCGCGGGACTGATCGACGGCCATGAGCTGCTGGGCGACTATGCGCTGCACTTCAAATATTTTCCAATCATCGAGAATGCGTACAAGCGGCAAATGTTGCTGCAACTGGGTAATATCGTCTCGACGTTGTTTTTGCTGGAAGCCCATTATGAAGTAAGCCTATTGCAACGGGCGCTGTTGGCGATTTTTGAAAAATCTAAAGACAAGCAAGCCGTGTCGTTATTCTTGAATTTTGTTTTACAATTGTTTTTGCACGGCCGGATTGACGAGTCTGATTACAAGGCTATGGAACGTACTTACCATGACCGCCAGGAGGTTTCTATGTTGATCGAAGCCATACAAAAAGAAAAAAAGCAAATCCGCGAAAGCGGAAAAAGGGCAGGAAAAAGAGAAGGAAAAAGAGAAGGAAAAAGAGAAGGGAGATTGGACATTGCCCGCTTGATGTTTCGGAGCGGCGAGCCGATAGAGAAGATCAAGCGCTACACCGGCCTTTCCGACGCGACCATACGCAAATTGCAGCGAAAGTGGCAAGGGCAATAATCACTAGCCGAAACCTGCCAACCGTAGGTCACATTTGCCCATTGCGGATTTCGGATTGCAGAATGCGGCGAGAGATGGGGTGGGTTGCTGACGGCAAGAGCCGCAGGCAAGTTTTGCAACAGTCGCCTAAAGGCGGCTGTCAACGCTGAGCCTGATGACTGCCGTCCG
The DNA here is from genome assembly GCA_050732275.1 of bacterium. GTDB lineage: Bacteria > Zhuqueibacterota > Zhuqueibacteria > Zhuqueibacterales > Zhuqueibacteraceae > Zhuqueibacter. The sequence continues at coordinate 1,121 of JBOHQZ010000046.1, read as the reverse complement.
TAGGATTCATCATTAGGCGCGCTATTTAAACGCCGTTATCGCCCACCTGATCTGCATCGGTTTATTTATTTTAATCTCGGCAATGCCGACCTCGGAAGCTTTCCCATCGATCTCCAGGCTCCAGAATTTTTTATCACGCGCATTCGCCATAAAGCCGGCGATGCCGTTGACAAATTTGTGCGTAAAATCTGCATAGCTCATTTTGAAGAGACGATCCATTAAATCTCGCGCGGGCGTTCCCACCGGCACTTCGAGATCGGCTTGCAGCGTATTGCTGGAGTCGGCGATCACCTGAATTTGGACGCGAATCTTTTGGCTGGCGGTTTGCCCGGTTTTGTCACGGCCGTTTTTGTTCAAGGCGAAAACCAGGTCGAATCCAAAATTCAAAATGGCCAGTACAACGGCTACCACTAAAAATGAGCGCTTCATTTTGTTCTCCCGATCATGAAAAGTTTTTCTTTAAATCCGCTGGTCTTAATCCTACGGACGCAGTCCATCCGTTGGTGAAATTCTTTGAGAGGCAACTCATCATCCTCTTCCGCTCTTACGTTTTCCGTTTTACGATTTACTTCGCGCGTCTTCACCGGCCACTCCAACGCCACCAGGCCGCCGAGAATAAGCGCTGCGCCGAGTATTTGCCACGAAGTCATGCGTTCGCCGAGAATCCACGTCGCCTGCAACGCGGTTGACACCGGCTCGATGGTGCAAATCAGCGCGGTGCGCGTCGCGCCGATGCGGACCACCGCACCGAAGTAGAGCAACAGCGCAACATAAGTTCCCACGACGGCAGCGCCGAGCATCACCACCCAGGCTGCAATAGGAATTTCAGTGTAACGCGGTAGATTGTTCCAATCCAACAGTGCGAAAACGATCCCCACTGGCGGCAGCGTCCACGCCGAGATGGCTAACGGCGAATAATTTTTAAGCAGCCTTTGGCTGTAAACCGTATACAATGCAATGCCAATCGCCGCGAGCAAAATCAAAAATATTCCCCCTGGTGAAAAACGCCTTTCTCCGTTTGGCTCAAATGAGAGCACCGCACAGCCGAGGAGGCAAATCAACGCGACGCCGATTTTCCGCCGTGTGGGCCGCTCGCCATAGAGCAAGAATGCCAGGAACAC
>JBOHQZ010000045.1:0-16215 GCA_050732275.1 bacterium | reverse complement strand
CAGAAGTGCCGTTGGAGTTTGAGTTGTTTCAAAATTATCCTAATCCCTTCAATCCGACAACAATCATTGATTACACAATTGCGCGCGAGAGTTTTGTACAATTGCGGATATATGATTTGTTGGGACGGGAAATAAAAACCTTGGTTGACCAAAGAATCCCGGCGGGCAAACATACGGTTCAATTCGAAGCGAATGAATTGCAGTCGGGGGTCTATGTATATCGATTCAATGCGGCTGGTTTTGTGGAATCGAAGAAGATGATATTGGCAAAATAGGCAAAACACAACAAGCACAGCGCATGGCGCAGTTTGCTGCACGTGCGAACGACGATTGTCAAGAGGGAATTGAGTCTATGGAGAATCTCAGAACAAATGATTGGCGTGGAGGTTTTATCGGGTTGCCGCATTCACCAAAGCCTATTTCGGCGCTGTGTTTTTCAATTGTAATGCTTATTACCACCGGTGTTGGATCTCAAGGGACCAAGGCTCCGATTGACATTCCTCATTTACAGAAACAAGGCGCCGCGACGCAGCTCATTGTTCACGGCAAACCATTTCTGATGATTGGCGGCGAATTGGGCAATTCCAGTGCTTCTGATTTGGCGTACCTGAAGCCCATCTGGCATAAGCTGGTCCAGATGCATTTGAATTCCGTGCTCGTGCCGGTGTATTGGGAACTGCTCGAACCGGAGGAGAGCAAATTCGATTTCACTCTCGTTGACAACGTCATTCATTCCGCCCGGCAGCACAATTTGAAGTTGGTTCTGCTGTGGTTCGGATCGTGGAAGAACAGCATGTCGTGTTATGCGCCGCTCTGGATCAAGACCGATCAACGCCGGTTTCCTCGTGCGCGCGATCAGCAAGGAAAAGCCCTTGAGATTCTCACGCCATTCAGCGAGGAAAACAGAAGTGCCGATGCCCGGGCCTTTGCCGCGTTGATGAACCATATTCGCGCGATCGATGGCAAGGAACAGACGGTCATCATGATTCAAGTGGAAAACGAAATTGGCATGATTCCGGAGGCCCGGGATCATAGCGAGGCCGCGAACCGGGCGTTTGCTGAACAGGTGCCGGCAGAGTTGATCAGCCACCTGCAGAAACACATAGCCTCGCTGATCCCTGAATTCCATGAGGTATGGAGTGCAACCGGCTTCAAATCGTCCGGGACATGGGCGGAAGTATTTAGCAAAGGCTTGCACACGGATGAAATCTTTATGGCCTGGCATTTTGCCAAGTACACGAATTATGTGGCGCAGGCAGGAAAAAAAGAATACCCCTTGCCCATGTTTGTGAACGCCGCGCTGATACGTCCGGGCCATAAACCCGGCCAATATCCCAGCGCCGGCCCATTGCCGCATCTGATGGACGTATGGAGAGCTGCTGCGCCGCACATCGACTTTCTTGCACCGGATATTTATTTCAAGAGTTTTGCCGAGTGGTGTGAAAAGTACGATCGCTCCGGAAATCCTTTGTTCATTCCGGAAGTGGCAAACAATCAGAGCGTCGCCAACGCCTATTATGCTATTGCCAGGCACAACGCCACGGGTTACAGCCCGTTCGCAATCGAATCACTCGAAAATCCGGAGACGAACCAGATATCAAAAGGATACGAGGTTTTGCAACAACTGGCGCCTCTGATCCTTGCCCATCAAGGCAAAGGAACAATGGCCGGCGCCTTGCTCGATAGTGCGCATCACCAGACGCAACTGCCTCTCGGCGATTTTATTTTCAACGTTCGGCATGAATACAGTTGGAGCTACGCCCGGCGCGTAGAAGGCGAGGTGCCACGCGTGGGAGGAATGATCATCATGCTTTCACCCACCGACGAATTCTTGATCGCCGGCAGCGGCATCATTGTTACCTTCGCGGTGCGCGGCGGCGATGGCGCTGTCGCCGGAATCGGGATAATGGAAGAGGGGAGATTCGTTGATAGCAGATGGTCCCCCGGCCGGCGCATGAACGGCGATCAAAGCCATCAAGGCCGTCACATGCACTTGCCAGGGGATTCATTCAGCATACAGAAGGTGAAGCTTTACAAATATCAATAGGTGCAAACGTGAGATTCAATTTCCGGAATCCATCAACGAACCTTAAAGAAAGAGAATGAACCATGCCGCCTGAAACACAAAAGCTGTCCATTAAAGAAAAAATCGGCTACGGCTTCGGAGACGCTGCGGCCAACTTCGTGTTTCAAACGATGCTGATCTTTCAGTTGGGTTTCTACACGGATGTCTTCGGCATTACAGCAGTGGCGGCCGGCACGCTGCTGCTGGTCGGGCGCTTTTGGGACGCGGTTTTTGATCCGTTCATGGGCGTCGTCGCCGATCGCACGAATACCCGGTGGGGCAAATTCCGCCCGTGGGTGCTGTGGTCGGCAATACCGTTCGCCGTTATGTTCTTCCTGACATTCACCACGCCAAGCTTTGAAGGGTCGGGGAAACTCGTTTATGCTTATGTCACATACATCATCCTGATGACGGTCTATTCCGTCAACAACCTGCCGTATTCCGCTCTCAACGGCGTGATGACCGGCGACGTGAATGAACGCACCAGTCTCTCTTCTTTTCGTTTTTTCTTTGCGATGGCCGCGGCGTTCGTGGTGCAAGGATTGACTTTGCCGATGGTCGGCAAGCTCGGCCAAGGCAACAACGCCAAAGGCTGGTCGCTGACGATCGGACTGTTTGCATTTCTCAGCATCATCTTTTTTGTCATTACTTTTTTCAGCGTCCGCGAGCGCATCCATCCCGATCCCAAGCAAAAGTCTTCCGTTAAACAGGACTTCGCCGATCTTTTGCAGAACGCGCCATGGCTTTCCATGTTTGTGTTGACGCTGTTCGTTTTCATTACGCTCGCCCTCTGGGGCAGCGCCATGTTTTATTACTTCACCTATTTCGTGGACAAGGAACACTTGTTTGGTTTCCTGCGATCGTGGGGGCTGGTGACGGCGGCTTCCGGCGAACCGTCGGTGTGGAACGGGATTCTCAACGCGTTTGGGTTGATCGCGACCGAAGATCGTCAAAACGTTTCTTCGGTAGGATTCAGTCTTTTTAACATGTGCGGGATGGCGGCGAATATCATCGGCGTGCTCGCCTCCAAAGCGTTGGCGATTCGGTTTGGCAAGAAGAAGGTATTTGTTGTCGGTTTGTTCCTGACCACCGTCTTTACCGGATTGTTCATCACCTTGCCGCCCGGTGCCGTGGGGTTGACGTTCTTGCTGAACATTCTCAAGTCGCTGGCCTACGGGCCTACCATTCCGCTGCTGTGGGCAATGATGGCCGATGTCGCTGATTACTCGGAATGGAAAACGCGACGCCGCGCCACCGGCTTTGTCTTCGCCGGCATTGTCTTCGCGCTGAAAGCAGGATTGGGATTCGGCGGGGCCATCTGCGGCTGGCTGCTCGCGACTTACGGCTATGTTCCCAACGCCGTTCAAACTGACCATGCCTTGTTCGGCATTCGCATGACGGCAAGCATTTTTCCGGCTATCACGTTCTTTGTCGGCGTCGTTGCTTTGTTGTTCTACGGCATAAGCAGAGAGCTTAATCTGCGCATTCAGGACGAGCTGGCGGAACGTCGCAAGCAATTTCAAATTTAATGAGGCTCGAACGAAATGAAGCACACTCAAAAGCAAAACGATTATGATCGCCGTGTTCAAGACAATTTTGCAGTGAAATCTTTTAATCGTTTTGCCCTTTTTCTCACCAGCGTGGCCGCAGCGATGGTTGTCATTGCTTTTGCGGAGCGGCCCGCGCTCAAGAAAGTTTTTAAGAAAGATTTTTATATCGGCGCCGCATTGAGTCACGAGCAAATCTCCGGCAAAGACGCCGCAGCCATGGCGCTGATCAAAGAACAATTCAATAGCGTCACCTCCGAAAATATTTTGAAATGGCAATACGTTCATCCCGAGTTGAACCGCTATGATTTTGCGCCGGCAGATGAGTTTGTCGCGCTCGGCGAAAAACACAAAATGTTCATCGTCGGCCACACGTTGGTCTGGCACAATCAAACGCCGCGTTGGGTGTTTGAAGATGGCGCGGGAAAAACGGCAACTCGCGAAATGCTGCTGCACCGCATGCGCGATCACATCTTCACCGTCGTTGGCCGCTATAAAGGCCGCATTCATGGCTGGGATGTCGTCAACGAAGCCGTTGAAGATGACGGTAGTCCCCGCAAAACTCAATGGCTCGAGATCATCGGGCCGGATTATATTCAAAAGGCTTTCGAGTTCGCGCGTGAGGCCGATCCGCAAGCCGAGCTGTATTACAACGATTTTAATTTGTGGAAAAAAGAAAAAGCTGAGGCCGTGGTTCAACTCGTTCGCGATCTGCAAGCTCAAGGCATTCGCGTCGACGGCATTGGCGAGCAGGGGCATTGGGGTCTCGATTATCCGACCATCGCCGAAGCGGGCGCCGCCATTCAAGCATTCGCCACACTTGGCGTGAAAGTGATGATTACGGAGTTTGATATTACCGCGTTGCCCAATCCCGATGACTGGAGCGGCGGCGCAGATATTACGCGGAACGACGAGTTGCGCAAGCACCTCAATCCCTATCCGCAAGCATTGCCCGATTCCATGCAGCAGGTTTTGGCCGGACGCTACGCCGAGTGTTTTGCGCTCTTTCATGAACATCACGACCAAATCAGCCGCGTGACTTTTTGGGGCGTAAATGACGGGCAATCGTGGCTCAACAACTGGCCGGTGCGCGGCCGCACCAATTATCCGCTGTTGTTCGATCGTAACTATCAACCCAAGCCGGCTTTCGAGGCGGTGATGCAAACAATGCAGGCGAAATAACGCGACGTTTGATTCAACAGTGAAAGTAAGTTGGTTTAGACAAAAGCCGTGACGGAAAAATAGAGTTTGGCATCATGCCCAGCAGTTAACGATAACGAGATGGAGCAGACTACAAACATTCCGTTTGTAGAACCATTTTTATGTTATCCATCTTGCTGTCATCTAAATATTTTTATGCGAAGAAAAGCTTTATGCAAAACCAAGCACTCTACAAGAATTCCAACCTACCGCTGGAAGAACGCGTCGCGGATTTGCTTGTGCAGATGACGCTCGAAGAAAAAGCCGCGCAAATGGTCGGCGTTTGGCAGGGCAAGAGCACGACGCTGGCGGATGAAAAAGGCAACTTCGATCTCGAAAAGGCCAAAGTCCATTACAAAGACGGACACGGCTTGGGCCAGGTCGGCCGGCCCAGCGACGCGGGCGGCGGAAGGAACGCCAGAGAGCAGGCGGAGCTGACCAATGCCATTCAGAAATTCTTTATCGAAAACAGCCGGCTTGGCATTCCCGTGATTTTTCATGAAGAGTGTTTGCACGGGCAGGCAGCACCGGAGGGCACGAGCTTTCCACAACCCATCGGCCTCGGCGCCACCTTCGATCCCGATCTGGTTCGCCGGCTCTTTGAAATGACGGCGGAAGAAGCTCGCGTCCGTGGAACGCATCAAGCGCTCACGCCGGTTGTTGATGTTGCCCGCGAGCCGCGCTGGGGACGAGTGGAAGAAACTTATGGTGAAGATCCATATTTGGTTTCGCGCCTGGGCATTGCCGCAGTGCAAGGCTTTCAGGGTGACGGCACGTTCAAAAATAAAAAAAGCGTCATCGCCACCATGAAACATTTCGCTGCGCACGGCCAGCCGGAATCCGGCACGAACTGCGCGCCGGTGAATGTGTCGGAGCGTGTGCTGCGCGAAACTTTTCTTTTTCCTTTTAAAGAAGCCATTCAAAAAGGCGGCGCCATGAGCGTGATGGCGTCGTATAACGAAATCGACGGCGTGCCTTCACATGCGAATCGCTGGCTCTTGCGAAAAATTCTCCGCGAAGAATGGGGCTTCAAAGGGTTCGTGGTTTCAGATTACTACGCCATCCGCGAGCTGCACGTGCGGGCCGATTTTGGCCTAGGCAACTACGTTGCCAAAGATGGAAAAGAAGCCGCGCTCTTGGCCGCGCACGCCGGTGTGAACATCGAGTTGCCCGAGCCAGATTGCTACAAACATCTCGTCGCGTTGGTGCGCGAAGGCCGTCTCGAAGAATCTGTTTTAGACGAACTCGTCGCCGCGATGCTGCTGTGCAAATTCAAGCTCGGCTTGTTCGATAATCCGTATGTCGATCCCGACGCTGCAGAGCGCATTGTCGGAAGCGAGGGCAATCGCAAGCTGGCCCTGCAAGCGGCGCGAGAAACGATCACACTTCTCAAGAACGATCAAAACATCGCGCCTCTCGATGTCAAGAAGATCAAGACTCTTGCCGTGATTGGCCCCAATGCCGACCGCGAGCTTTTGGGTGGATACAGCGGCAAGCCCAAACATGTTTCGACAGTGCTCAGTGGCATTCGTGAACGGGTTGGAAATGCCGTAAAGGTTGTGTATCACGAAGGCTGCAAAATTACCGTTGGCGGATCGTGGCAACAAGACGAGGTCGTGCCGAGCGATGCGGAAGAAGATCGCAAGAGTATCGCCGAAGCCGTGAAGGTCGCGCAACAAGCGGATGTAATCGTGCTCGCTATCGGCGGCAACGAACAGACCTCTCGCGAAGCATGGGCATTGAATCACTTGGGCGATCGCGCTGATCTGGAAATGGTTGGCCGTCAAGATGAATTGGTAAATGCCATCGCGGCGCTCGGCAAGCCGGTGATTGCTTTTCTCTTCAACGGCAGGCCGCTCTCGGTTCACAATCTCGTCGAAAAAGTGCCGGTGGTTTTTGAATGCTGGTATTTGGGGCAGGAAACCGGCCAAGCCGTTGCAGAAGTTTTGTTCGGCGATACGAATCCCGGCGGCAAGCTGCCGATAACGATTCCGCGTTCGGTCGGACATGTTCCTGCCTACTACAATTATAAGCCCATGGCGCGCCGAGGCTATCTCTTCGGATCCGTTGCTCCTCTCTTTGCGTTCGGTTTCGGCCTCAGTTATACGCAATTTCGTTTCGGCAAGCCACGTTTGGAAAAACCTGTGATTCGGCCGGATGAATCCACCCGGGTGCTTGTGGATATAACCAACAGTGGGCGTGTATCCGGCGAAGAAGTGGTGCAAATGTATATTCGTGACAAAGTAAGTTCAGTGACGCGCCCGGTGAAAGAACTCAAAGGATTTCAGCGCCTCAATCTTCAGCCGGGCGAAACCAAAACAGTGGCGCTGGATATTATGCCGGAGCATCTGGCGTTTTATAATATCGACATGAATGACGTCGTCGAGCCAGGTGAATTCGAAATTATGGTGGGGAATTCATCGCGCGATCAAGACCTTCAGAAAGTGCTGTTGGCTGTGGAGGTGTAGTTGAAGGAGCTGTTTATAAGCGCCGCTCCGGGGCGGCCGATTTGGCCGCCCCGGTTATTTTCTTCGCGCTATCCGTTTGTAGTGACGCCTTATGAGTTTTGACTTTCAAGTTCGGTAATGCTCTTCAGCCTAAACTCATCCCCCTGCCCCCTTCTCTTGGGAAGAGAAGGGGGGAAAAGCAGATTTGAAACTTTGAAAGTCCCCTTCTCTTTTTAAGAGAAGGCTACGCCCGCAGGGGGATTTAGGGGATGAGTTCTAATTTGCCCATTAGGCTAGATTCCTTTCATCCATTATTTTCACAGCAGTAATGCCTCGGTCGTAGGTGGAAAAACGTAGCGCAATCATCCTGACTGCCCCGCGTGGCGTGGCGCTACGCACCCATCTGAGGGATTACCCACAGCACGAGTATCCCAATTCGGAGATGCAACACACCATGAGAGTGAGAAGGAGTTTTTCTATTATTGATGAAATTGGGACAATTGTAACGCATGCTGGTTATTGCCTCGTTCTTTTATTTTTAGGAATGTTTTGGGAAGTTTCGGGAATGGCCCGTTGCGCACTCGCGCAATCCACGCCAGCCAATCGCTTTACTGTGCGGGTCAACGTTGTGGGTTCCGGTGTCGTCACCCTCGATCCTCCAAGCTCCGCTACTCTTGCGCCGGGCATTTACCATCGTGGCACTATCGTCAAGCTTACCGCGGCGCCCGCCCCCGGTTTTGTATTTAGCGGCTACAGCGGCGATTTTAAAGGCTGGATGAATGTCGAAACGATGACGATCAATGCCAACAAAAATCTCACGGCGATATTTTCGCCCCTGCCCAAACCGCGGTCCCCGCAGGGAATTTGGACGAGCGCTGCGGAGGTCAGCAAGCTTCCGACCTCGGGTTTGGGTTGGGAAAATTTAAAGCTCGGCGCCGACAAACCCATCGGCCCCCCGAATTTATCGAACCATGAGGATTCGGTTAATGTGGCCGTGTTAGCCAAAGCGCTGGTTTTTGCGCGCACCGGCCAGGAGGCTTATCGCCAAGCCGTCATTTCGGCTTGCATGGCGGCGATGGGAACAGAACAAGGCGGTGAAGCGCTATATGTTGGCCGGGAACTTCTCGCGTATGTGCTGGCGGCGGATTTGGTCGGACTGCCGCCGGTCGAAAAGGCGACGTTCCAAAATTGGCTCCGTAGCGTGCTTACGAAAAATTTTCTCGGGTATACCTTGCGATCGTCGCACGAGACCAGGCCGAATAATTGGGGAACGCATTGCGGCGCCACGCGCGCGGCGATTGCCAGGTATCTCGGCGATGCCACGGAGCTTGAACGAACGGCGCGCGTTTTCAAAGGCTGGCTCGGCGATAGAAATACGTACGCTGATTTTACTTTTGAGGCGGCGGCGTTGGAATGGCAAGCCAACCCCGAAGCGCCGGTCGGCATCAACCCGCTCGGGGCGATGAAAAACGGCCGCTTGATTAACGGCGTTTTGCCCGACGATCAACGCCGGTCCGGACCGTTTGTCTGGCCGCCGCCCAAAGAAAATTATGTGTATGGCGCTCTGCAAGGCGCGCTCATCCAGGCAACCATTTTATATCGCGCCGGGTATGATGTTTTTAATTGGGAAAACCAGGCGCTGCGCCGCGCTTTGCGATGGTTGTATAACGAAGCCCAATATCCGGCGGATGGTGACGACAAGTGGATTCCCCATATCATCAATCATTTTTACGGAACCCGTTTCGCAGCGCCTTTTCCGGCGCGCCCGGGCAAAAATGCCGGATGGACGGATTGGCTTTATGGCTCGCCGCATGCTTTGACGGTGAACCATAGCAATGGTGATGTTGGCATTCATTCTCTCGGCGCGCTCAATGTTGGCTTGGCGGTGATGAAATTGACCGCGCTGCCGAGCGCCGGTTATCTCTTCAGCGGTTGGAGCGGTGATCTGAGCGGCGCCAAGAATCCCGACACGCTCATTATGAACGCCAACAAAAGTGTGACGGCCAATTTTGTGAAAGCCGGCCCATTCAAAGTCAACGTGACGACACTCGGCTCGGGCACGGTGGTTTTAAACCCATCCGACAGCGTTTACTATGGCGGCACCATCGTTACGTTCACGGCAAACGCCGCCCCGGGATCCAAATTCACCGGCTGGACGGGCGCTTTTACCGGCACGACGAACCCGATGCAAATGATGATAACCTCGAATGTGAACATCATTGCGACATTTAAAGAGGTTTTTAATTTAACTATTGAGACTACAGACTCTGGCGCCGTTACACTTAGTCCGCCGGGTCGCATTTATGAAAACGGCACGAGGGTAACACTAACCGCAAGCCCGGCGGCGGGTTACCATTTTTTAGAATGGCGCGGTGATTTGTTGGGCTCGACAAATCCGGCAACGGTGGTGATCGACACCAATAAGCGCGTCACCGCAGTCTTCGCGGCGACACAAGTGGTACACGAAGAAGTTCAGACCGGGGGATCGAGCAACTCGATAATGGTGACAACTGTAGATAGCCTGACGGCTGCGCGCGGCCAGCTTTATTTGGCAGCGATTTCGACAAAAGCGCTGGTGAAGGTCAACACCGTTTCCGGCCTCGGCCTAAGCTGGACGCTGGTGAAAGCGCAATGCTCCGGTCGTGGCAGCAGTGGCGTCGAATTGTGGATGGCGCAGGCTACGCCCGGAGGGGGTACGCCAAGCGGAGATGACCGGGTAACCGCCGTCTTTGATTCGGCTCCGAACAACGCCGTCATTGCCGTCTCGCGATACTCCGGCGTCCCGCAAGACGGGATGAATCCGATTGGCAATGTGATTTCCGGTAATACTACCGGCCAGAATGGGTCTTGTGTCGGCGGCGTCGATAACAAGTCTTATTTATTTACTTTCCCTACCACGGTTAATGACGCCGTGGTGTATGGAGCCATCGCCATACGAAGCCGAACCCATGTGCCGGGAACAGGTTTTATGAAACGCACCGAAATCAAGCATGGCATCAGCAACGCTATGGCAGCCATCGCCGTGAAAGAAAAAATAGTTCCTGCTGCGACGGTCGTGACGGTCAACGGCGAGTTCAACGGCGAAGTGGATTGGGCGGTCGTGGCGGTGGAGATCAAGCCGAAAACAGCAATCGTGCTCACAACCGATCCCTCCAATGGAAAGACGACGGTGACTTCGCCTGCGGCCTTTCAACTGCGCAACTATCCGAACCCGTTTAATGCCCAAACTAATATTGAATACTTCTTGCCGAGACCGGGCCACGTGCGCTTGTCGATTTACAATCTTAATGGCCAAAAGGTGCGCACACTGGTTGAAGTGATGCAACCGGCCGGGCGTGGTCAGGCGCAATGGAACGGTCGAGATGACGATAATCGCGAGATGGGCACGGGTGTTTATTTGATGCAATTGGAGGCGGGGGCGCAACGATTGACCAAACGGATCATTTTGCTGAAATAAACCCTTTCGTATTCTTGAAATAACATGAGGTTTTTTCTGCAGTATGCCTTGTTTGCCGGTACGCATAGATTTGTAATTGTAGTTCATCATCTCCTGCCAGGGATTGGCCGCGAGCATTGCATTTTTTACTATGAGTCAAGGTCAGGGAAAATGCGAGTGGCCAACGCCGCCTCGAATTGAAATCTTACATTGTTCCTGCTGCCACAAAAATTTTCCCAATAATTTACGAGGCTGTAATTTCCTAGCTTGTTTTTGCGCATATAAAAGTCAAGCTCCGATAGTTGCTGGCATTAATGGGCATCGATTTTGGCTTGACAACACCAAACCGGAGTTCCAAGAGACACAGGAGTCTTTGCACGAGAAATTATTCTCTCCCAATTGCACACCACTGAAGTTTTTGAGGGCAAGAGGCTTCGAAATCATTCTCCACTTATTGCACACCATATTTTTATAGGAGACGCATGATGCACTTCATCGAAAGCTATTTCCGGCGTTGTGAGACAATAGGAGCAAAAGTTTGTATGTTGAAGGTGTTGCTGAGCGTTTTCGTTGCAGTAATGATCTTGCTGAAAATACAAACGGCTAACGCTCGACCTGTTGTGGCCAAGACGATCATCCCTTCCCAAGCCAGCGCGCTTTCCGCTGGCGGCTGGGGCGATGATTTGAACGGCTCGACCAACCCCGTGGACAGCACGATAAGTGTAAATAAGAACGCCACGGCAAAATTTGCTTCCAGCAGTTCCATCAACCAAGTTGGTCTCGAGGAAATCAAAACCGGCACCTCCACTGAATCTGTAACCGTGGCCACCTCGGCGAATCTAACAGCGATCAGCGGCGACCTCTACTTGGCGGCGATTTCAACTAAAGCGCGATTGCATCTGGACCGCGTATCCGGCCTGGGGCTAACCTGGACTTTGGTGAAGAAGCAATGTGCCGGCCGCGGCTCGACGAGCGTAGAGTTGTGGATGGCGATGGGCACGCCGAGCAGCAATGGTCCGGTTACCGCTCATTTTCCAGCAGCCCCCAGCAACGCCGTCATTACTGTCGTACGGTATTCCGGAGTCTATGGTGATGATCCAATTGGTAACGTGGTTTCATTCAGCTCCAATGGCGAAGACGGGCTTTGCACTGGCGGGACGGATACCGACAATTATTCGTTCAATTTGACGACGACGGCGAATAACGCAATTGTTTACGCTGCGGTGGCGCTGCGCTCCAGAACCCATGCGCCTGGTGCAGGCTACACGGAGCGTGCGGAAATCTCGGAAGGCACTCCAAACGCTGCGGCTGGCATTGCCGTCATGGATAAGCAAATTGCCTCGGCTTCGAATGTGGCAATAAACGGTGCATTAAACGGCATCACAGACTGGTCGGTCGTAGCGGTAGAAATCAAACCGCAACCTGGCGTTACAACGGTGATGGACGAACACTCGACATCTCCTGCTGGTTTCCAGCTTGGCCAGAATTATCCTAATCCATTTTCGAGCGAAGCGGGATCACCCCTCGCAGGAAATCCCGGCACGCAGATAAGCTTCTCTCTGCCGTTCAGCGGCAAAGTGACCGTGAACATCTATGATTTAACCGGCCAGCTCGTTCGCACGCTGGTCGAGGGCAGGAGAGCCGCGGGGCAGCATGCCATGCGTTGGGATGGCCGCAATCATTTGGGTAACACCGTGGCCGCCGGCATTTACTTGTACCAGATTGTGGCGCAAGGTGAAAACGCGCGCGGCGTTTTCAATCAAACGCGGCGCATGACATTCTTGAAATAACCTTGCGCGCCCCGTACCAGGGCTTTTTAGCATCATTTATGATGCTTGCATTTTTTAGCCTGATGACTGCGTCCGTAGGATTTATCATCAGGCGGTTTTGGGGAAAAAAGTCACAGAAATGTAACCCGACGGCTGGTGAGATTTTCAGAAATTCCCCGGTATTGATAGTATATATAAAGCTACATATAGTCGCTTTGGGTTGGTTTGTAACGCCATTCGTAGCGTAGCCCCGCCAATAGCGGGGCAACGCTTTTTTTTAAACCAAAAGACTGCGTCCGCCGGATTGCCTCGGCTCCACTTTACGGAGTCTGTAAGCGCGGAATAAAAAGCGCTTGGCTACGACATGGTTCTATCACGTTGCTCGACTAGATCAGAAATGCGTATTCTCTATATCACCCCCTCGTTTCAGCATCCAGCGATGCGAGGACCGACGCGTTGTTATCATTTTATCAAAGAACTGTCGCAACGCCATCAGATCACGCTCTTGGCGTTGACCGGCACGGCGGTGCCGGCGGTGCCGATGCAAGAAATGGCGGCTTATACCGAGCAGGTCCGGCTTTTCAGCGCCAACGGCGCTTCCAATTCGCCGGCGGCCGAAATTTTCGGGCATGTGCCTGTGGTCGGCAAGTCGATCAAGCGCGCGTTGCAGCGTCGCGCCGGCGTCAAGCAAATGAAAAAAGGTTTTATGGAGTTGGTCCAGCGGGAAGCCTACGACGTGGTGCTCTTTCACGGCAAAAGCATTTATGCCGTGATCGAGGATTTAAATGGCCGGCCGCTGGTGGTGGATTTTTGCGATGCCACCTCGATGCGCTACCAGAGCAAAATGCAATACGCCGGCGCGGCCAAGCGCCTGTGGTTCGCCCTGCGCTACCGGCAGATCAAGCAGATCGAGGACAAGATGATCGCGCGGACGCCACACCTCGCGTTCGTTTCGTGGCGCGATCGCGAAGCGGTTCTCGGCGCGAACAATCGCGGCAAAGTCGTTCCCATCGGCGTCGACCATCAATATTGGCAGCGGCAGACACACCAGCCGCGTCACAATTGTCTCGCGTTTACCGGCGTGATGAATTACGCCCCCAACGAAGACGCCGCGCTCTATCTGATTGAAAAAATTTTGCCGTTGGTCCGGCGGTCGATTCCGCACCTGGAAGTTCTCATCGTCGGACGCGATCCCTCGCCGGCCTTGAAAGAGAAAGCGCAGCAATTTAAGGACGTCACCGTCACCGGCTTCGTTGACGATGTGCGGCCTTATCTCGAGCGAGCCGCCGTGTTCGTTGCACCCTTGCGCTACGGCTCCGGCATTCAAAATAAAGTGCTTGAAGCAATGGCGATGGAAGTGCCGGTCATCACCACCTCGCTCGCCGCTGCCGGCTTGCGCGTTGATGGCGCCGGCGAGCCGCCGGTCATCGTCGCCGATGGCGAAGAGCAATTTGCGCAACGCCTCGTCGCCCTGCTCGGGCAAAAAGAAGAGCGCGCGCGCCTCGCTGCCGAAGGCCGCCGCTTCGTTGAAAATCATTTTGTCTGGTCCCGCAGCGCTGCGAAACTGGAGGAAATGTGCTTGGCGGCGGCGGGATTGAATGGGCGAGATCATTAACTCTTACTCCTACTCATACTCTTACTCCTATTCGTAGTTTTACTCGTCTTTAAAAACGAGTAAGAGTATGAGTAGGAGTAAGAGCATGAGCAAGAAATATAGCGAAAAGACAATCTATGATTTCCGTTGCACTGATCGGGCCGGACGGCGCGGGTAAAACCACCGTCGCGCGCATGATCGAAAAATCTTTTCCGGCGCCGATCAAATACATGTACATGGGCGTCAGCGTCGATTCAACCAACATCGCCCTGCCGACCACGCGCCTCATCGAATATTTCAAGCGCCTGCGCCGGAAAAAGAAAGGCATCACGGTATCAAAAAATATTCCGCCGGATCGCCGCAATGGCAAGCACAAGAAATCGGGATTGCGCGCCCTGCTGCGGCTCCTTAATCGCCTCGCCGAAGAATGGTATCGCCAGTTTCTTTCCTGGAAATACCGGCGGCAAGGGCGGATCGTCATTTACGACCGGCATTATAAATTTGACTTCGAGCTGGACAAAGTCTCGACCAACAATGATAAGCGGCAATTCACGGACTGGCTGCACCGTTGGTGCCTGGCCAACCTTTATCCGGCGCCGGACGTGGTCGTCTATCTCGATGCGCCGGCGGAAGTGCTCTTCGCGCGCAAAGGCGAGTTTACTTTGGAATGGCTGGAATCCCGGCGCCGGGCTTTTATCACCCAGGGCAAAAAGACGCCGAATTTTTTTCAAATCGACGCGACGCTGCCCTTGGAAACCGTTTACGCCAATGTCACCGAGCGCATTATGCAATTTTATAAGAAGAAAGATTCATCGCGGCGGATTTCGGTCTCGTCGAATTAATCCATTTTTAGAATCCCCGTTATGAGTTTTGATGATCAAAACCGGTAATTCCTCCCGGATGTCATTGCGAGCGTTTCTCAGCGAAGCAATCTCCTAGATTCAAAGGATTGCTTCGTCGCTTCGCTCCTCGCAATGACCCGGATTGCCGAATGTCAAAATTCATGAAGGGGTTGCAGTGAACTGTCTCTTAATCAATGGTCAGGGTTATGGAGCAGGCATCTACTTCTACCGCCATGCGCGGGCAGGTGCTTAACGCCAAGGCGTCACGCCGGTCTTTGAAAACTCTTTTGGCTGATGGCGCACATGACTGGAAGCTCTCGTCCGGCATAACCGCATTTATTTCGTTCGGCATTCCGATTTTGATATGCCTTGTCGGCGCCGCCACCGCCTTGATGGGCAAGGTGGCCTATAAAATGTTCACCGGCGAGGACGGCATATCCGAGGATCTGCAAGTTCTCTTTTGGGCGCTCGCTTTGATTTTGGGCGTCATCGTCATCAGCCGCCTCTGGCAAAACAAATCAAAAATTTTTGCGCTGCTGTATCTTCTTTTAAATCTCGGCATCGTTTTCATCGTCGGCGAAGAGATCAGTTGGGGCCAGAGAATTTTCGGATGGGAGACCTCCGAAAAGATGAAAGCCATCAACAAACAGGAAGAAACCAACCTCCACAACATCGAAGGCGTCGGCGACAAAATCAAATGGCTGCACGTGGTGATCGGCGCGTATGGAACGATTTTTCCCCTACTGTGCATGCGCTTCCAGGCCGATGCCCGTTATCGCGAAGCGATTTCGGTGCTCGTGCCGCATTACACGCTCGTGCCCCATTTCTTCGCTACGTTGGTTTGGCGGCTCCAGGCGAATTTATGGAAACCGCCCAAGAGCCTTTATTTTGCGATAACCGAATACTCCGAAGTTATGGAGCTGGTTTTGGCGGTCGCATTTTTCATGTTCTTGCTCTTTCAATTCCGCAGCCTTAAAAGCCCGGCCGCGGCCCCCGCAGTAGAACAACTGCCGCTGAATAGCATGGAGAGAGTAAACCGCTTGCTGCAGCAGAGGTCTTATTAATTTTTCAGTTGAGGAAAATCACCAAGTATGGATAGTTTTCTGCGGCAGGTTTTTGCTGCGCTCGATCAAGCAGAGATTACCTATTGCCTTTTGCGTGGATTCGAGGAACTGGAAGCGCCGGCAGCAAGCCGTGAAGTTGATTTGTTGGTGGCGCCGGAACATCTGTCATTGCTCGCCAAGACCCTGGCTTCGAGGGGCTTCGTCACTCTTCCTGCGTGGGGACACGCACCGCATCACTTTTTTGTGGCCTA